>JAFUVC010000072.1 GCA_017483785.1 Prevotella sp. | reverse complement strand
TTTCGTGCCTTTCTTGCCGCGCAGTCGCTTCATGATTTCTTCTTTCGACATTTTCACGCCTGCAATGGCCGAATCGTTGACCATGACGATGCGGTCGCCGGCCAGTATGCCGACTTTCTCCGACGGGCCGTTGAGTGTGGGCTGGATGACGAGCAGCGTGTCTTCCACCATGTTGAACTGCACGCCGATGCCCTCGAACGAGCCTTGCAGCGGTTCGTTCATGGCCTTTGTTTCCTTCGCGGTGGAGTACGACGAGTGGGGGTCGAGTTTCTCGAGCATTCCGCGAATGGCGTCTTCTACGAGCCGCGCTTCATCCACCGAATCGACGTAGAGGTTTGTTATGGCCATTTCCGCCGCATGGAGTTTGCGGAGTGGTGCGTCGTTGCCCAAGTTGATTCTCATTTGGGCACTCACCGAGATCAGTGACAAGTGGCAAATAATAAGAATTAAAAATATTTTTTTCATTTTTTCTTTATTTTTTTCCAGATTTCTTCTTTTATTACTCCCTACAGGGAGGGCTGGGGCGGGTCTTCTTCCTCCGGCAAATCCTCTTCTATGACAAGGTTGTCGATGATGAAATTCTGCCTTTCGGGCGTGTTTTTGCCCATGTAATACTCCAGAAGTTTCTGCACTTGATCCGTTTTATGGAGCGTCACCTGCTCAAGCCGGATGTCGGGACCGATGAAACCGGAGAATTCCTCGGGTGAAATCTCGCCCAAGCCCTTGAAACGGGTGATTTCGGGGTCGGGACCGAGTTCCCGGATGGCCGTCTTGCGCTCTTCGTCGTTGTAGCAGTAGCGCGTCACGAAGTCCGACTTCTTCACATTCTGGTTCCTGGCCTGCTGCTCGGCAATTTTCCGGTCTTCGGCCTCCAGAATCTTCTTGTCCTTGATTTTCGTGCGACGGTTGCGCACGCGGAACAGCGGCGTCTGCAACACATAGACGTGGCCTTTCTTGATGAGTTCGGGGAAAAATTGCAGGAAAAACGTGATGATGAGCAGGCGGATGTGCATGCCGTCAACGTCGGCATCGGTGGCCACGATGACCTTGTTGTAGCGCAGCGAGTCGAGTCCGTCCTCAATGTCGAGCGCGGCCTGCAAGAGGTTGAACTCCTCGTTTTCATAGACCACTTTTTTGGTCTGTCCGAACGTGTTCATGGGCTTTCCGCGCAGCGAGAACACGGCCTGCGTGTTCACGTCGCGGCTCTTGGTGATGCTTCCGCTGGCCGAGTCGCCCTCGGTGATGAAGATGCACGACTCCTCCTTACGCTCGTCTTTCACGTCGCTGTAGTGGATGCGGCAGTCGCGCAACTTGCGGTTGTGCAGGTTGGCCTTCTTCGCGCGCTCGCGGGCCAGTTTCGTCACGCCGGCCATGGCCTTTCGCTCGCGCTCGCTCTCCTTCACCTTGCTTTCGATGGCCTCGGCCACGTCGCTGTGGATGTGGAGGTAGTTATCGACCTGCTGCTTGATGAAGTCGCCCACGTATTTGTTGATTGACTCGCCGTTGGGGGCCATTTGCGTCGAGCCGAGCTTGATTTTCGTCTGGCTCTCGCACACGGGTTCCTCCACGTTGACGGCAATGGCCGCCACGATGCCGTTTCGGATGTCGCCGTATTCATATTTCCCGAAAAATTCCTTGATGGTTCGGGCGATATGCTCCTTGAAGGCGCTCTGGTGGGTTCCGCCCTGCGTGGTGTGCTGTCCGTTGACGAAGGAGTGGTATTCCTCGCCATACTGGTTGGCGTGGGTGAAGGCAATTTCGATGTCTTCGCCCTTGCAGTGGATGATGGGATAGAGGCCGTCGTTGGTCATCGTGTCGTTGAGCAGGTCTTCCAGACCGTTGCGCGAGAGGATTCGCCGACCGTTGTACATGATGGTCAGTCCCGAGTTCAGGTAGGTATAGTTGCGGAGCATCGTCTCCACGAAGTCGTCGTGGAACTGATAGTCCTTGAAAAGCGTGGCGTCGGGCTCGAAGAAGATAAAAGTGCCGGTTTCATCGGTGGTTTTACTGGTTTTGTCGGAGAGCAACTCGCCACATTCAAACACGAGGTGGCGCACTTTCCCGTCGCGAAACGACTTCACCTCGAAGTGGGAACTGAGCGCGTTCACGGCTTTCACGCCCACGCCGTTCAGTCCGACCGACTTTTTGAACGCCTTCGAGTCGTATTTTCCGCCCGTGTTCAGCATCGAGACGGCCTCCACGAGTTTTCCCTGCGGAATGCCTCGGCCGTAGTCGCGCACGCTGACGCGGAGTTGCGCGTCGATGTCCACTTCGATGCGCTTTCCGGCGTTCATCTTGAATTCGTCGATACTGTTGTCAATCACCTCCTTGAGCAACACGTAGATGCCGTCTTCGGGCAGCGAACCGTCGCCCAGTCGGCCGATATACATGCCCGGACGCGTGCGAATATGCTCCATGTCCGACAAATGGCGGATGTTCTCGTCAGTATATTCTACGGGTTGCTGGTTTTGAATATTGTCAAGTTCTTCTGTCATTGTTCTTACTTCTGGATTAGTTTTTTATAACACCTTCTACGCTTATGATTCTCCGTGTGGAAATACGACCACTGGCCCTGCACATTCTCGTTCGACTCCATCTCGACCTGACTCTCGCCCCACTCTATTCCGTATTTGTTGTACCACGGAATCAGGTGGTAGAACATCAGGGCATTGACGCCCTTCGAGCGATATTCGGGCAGCACGCCAATCATTTCCAAGTCGATGATGTTCGTCTTGTGGAACTTCAGCGCCCGCAGCACGTGCCACCAGCCAAACGGCCACAGCCTGCCGCGACGGCACTTCTGCAACGCCCGCGACAGCGACGGAATCGTGATGCCCACGCCCACCAGTTTGTGCTCGTCGGTTGACCAGTCCTCCACGATGGGAATGAGGTTCAGGTCGGCATACGGCAGATACATCTTCACGTATTGCTCGATTTGGCCGTCAGACAGTTGCGAAAAGCCGTAGATATCCTTGAAAGTCTCGTTGATGAGGCCGAAAATCCGCTTGCCCATGCCGCCCTCGAAAATCTCCTGCTTCGTCAGCGTGCGAACCCTCAGATTGTAGCGTTTCATAATCATTTCCGAGATTTTCACCATCTTCTCGGGCACCTTCTCGGGCACGAAAATCTTGAATTCCACGTAGTCGTTGTCCTTCTCCCAGCCGCCGAGCCGCTTCATATGGTCCGGATAGTAGGGATAGTTGTAGATGGTGGCCATCGTGCCCAGTTCTTCGAAGCCGAAGGTGAGCATTCCCTCGGGGTCGAAATCGGTGAAGCCGAGCGGCCCGATGATTTCTTCCATGCCCTTCCGGCGACCGAAGTCGGCCACCGCGTCGAACAACGCACGGCTCACGTCGAGGTTGTCGATGAAGTCAACCCAGCCGAAGCGCACGCTCTTGCGCTGCCACCTCTCGTTGGCCTTGTGGTTCACAATCGCCGCCACGCGACCCACCAGCCGCCCGTTTTTGTAGGCGAGGAAATACTCGGCCTCGCAGAACTCGAAAGCCGCGTTATTGTCGCGGCTCAGCGTCTGCCAGTCGTCGCTGAAAAGCGTGGGAACATCATACTCGTTGCCCTTGTACAGGTCGTAATGAAACTCAATGAATTTCTTCAGGTCGGCCTTCGTTTCGACCTTTTTCACCTCAATTTTCGACATATTTTCGGTTATTTTTCGGCAAAGTTACGAAAAAAAAATAAATAATCAATTATTTTTTTCCAAATAAACCATGCTGCGAGCGAAGGAAGTGTGTTTGCGCTTAGCCCAATTAAATAAAAGAACCCTCAAGGAAATGGCATCCTTGAGGGTTTGTTTTCGTATCGTTGAAGCAAGTTTTATTCCTTGACTCTGCTGAGCAGGTCGGCGGGCAACTTCGGCATGGCGCCGTTTTGCGTGCAGACGTAGGCAGAGACCTCCACGGCCAGTTTGTGGGCCTCGTGGATGGCTTTTCCGCTGAGAATGGCTGCGCAGAACGAACCTGTGAACGAGTCGCCGGCGCCCACGGTGTCGGCCACCTGCACTTTCGGCGTTTCGTAGAACGACATCTGTCCGGGCATGAACACGTAGGAGCCGTTGGTGCCGCAAGTGAGCACGAGCATATTCAGGTTGTACTTGCCGAGAATGAGCCAGCATTTGTTTTCGATGTCGAGACCGGGATAGCCAAACATCCGACCGATGGTCACGAGTTCTTCGTCGTTGATTTTCAAGATGTTGCAACGCTGCATCGACTCTTGAATCACCTCGCGCGTGTAGAAATTCTGGCGCAGGTTGATGTCGAAAATTTTCATGCAGTCGCCGGGCGTGGCATCGAGGAAACGATGGATGTTCTCGCGCGAAACCACGTTGCGCTGCGCCAGCGAGCCGAAGCAGACGGCACGGCACTCGCGGGCAACGGCCTCGATTTCGGGCGTGAAGGGAATGTTGTCCCAGGCCACGTTTTCGCGGATGTCGTAGGTGGGAACGCCCTGGTCGTCGAGTTGCACCTGCACGGTGCCCGTGGGATAGGGCACACGCGGCATCAGGTAGCGCAGGCCGTGTTCGTCGAGCGATTCGATGGTTTCCTCGGCCAGTTTGTCTTCGCCGAGCGCACTGATGGCCAGCGCATTGTCCTGTCCAAGAAACTGTCCGGCATGGTAGGCAAAGTTGGCAGGTGCGCCACCGAGTTTCTTGCCTTCGGGCAGCACGTCCCAGAGTGCTTCGCCCAGTCCGATAACATATCGTTTTTCCATATTCTATGCGGTTTTGAGTTGTTTGATATAAGTAAAGAGATAGACGACGCCCACGGCCATCACGAGCACGGCTCCAATCTGTCCCATTGCGTCGCTGGCGAAGCCCATGAGCAGCGGGAAGATGGTGCCGCCGAAAAGACCCATAATCATCAGTCCGCTGACCTCGTTCTGCTATTTCACCTTTTCGCCACGCAGCGCGAGCAATTCTTTCGAGGGAACCACGCTGACATAGGTATCTTCGCGGTCTTTGTAGAACATGCCGTTCGGGTCGTTCATCCAGCCGTAGAGCGGCGTGTGGTGATGGGCGGGGCGGAAGCGTTCGCGATTGGTCGTGTCGAACTCGTCAATCAGTTTGTTGCGCCAGATGTCGCTACTGCATTGCGACACGCCGTCAGCACCGTCAAAATGGCGCCCAGCACCCCGATGAACAAGCATTTGCTCCGTAGAATTGTTATTCTCATGACTATGATGTCCTTTGCATTAATTTTGCAAATATACGAAAAAATATTCAATAGGAAGTTTTTTATGGAATAATTCGTGCGATTTTTGGAAAATAATCGTATCTTTCCTCTATAAACTTGAACACAAATTGCCCCGCCAAGCAAATATCGGTGCTGCCGGTACATTCTAAACAACACGACAAATTAACACGGCCACCTGTCTGTTTCCGTGTTTTGGATAATACTTTCCTCTTCGAGCT
>JAFUVC010000008.1 GCA_017483785.1 Prevotella sp. | reverse complement strand
GCACGGCGGCCTCGTGGATGTTGATGTAGAGTCCGTCGTCGGTTTTCATCTGCAAGGCGGTCTGTACGCCTGTGGGCGAGAAGGCTTTGTTGGGCCAGCCGCAACCCTGTCGGCGCTCGGGCGTGATGGCGCGCACCTGCGAGAGCCTCGATTCCGTGGGGCTGAACTCCTGCGTGGAATAGTCGCCGGGAATCCACCAGGCGGTGTGGTCGCCAGTGAGCGCGAATTCCGACCGCTCCTCCTTAATCATGAAGTAGGTCAGGGCGTTTTCCATCGGAAATTCGTAGCGGAAGCCCAGTCCGTCGTCGTAGAGACGGAATCGGATGTTCATGAAGACGGATTTCCGACCCTCCTCGGCGGCGGGCTGCTCCAGTTTGACGAGCAACTCGTTGTAATGGTTGCGAATGGAGGCTTCCTCGCCCCAGACGGGCTCCCAAGTCTCGTCGAACGTGGCGGTTTGCGTCTCTTTCATCGCGAAACCCTTCGTCAGGTCTTTTCCGCCGGTGAGTTCGAAGCCGAGTCGCGAGGGGCGGAGCACGGTTTTGTCGCCGAAGGACAAGGAATAGGTGGGCGTACCATCGACGACGGCGAACGTCATCGTCAGTTTTCCGTTGGGACTGTTCAGCGTCAGTCCGTCGGCTGCTTGCGCAGCGGTTACGCTCAGGGAAACCAGCAGCGCGAGGATGATTTGTCGGATTTTCTTCATTTTTTTATTTATTTTTTTTGGTAATTTGATAACTCCCACTCTGATATTCTTTGGCCTGTGTCTCGCCCGGCAGGGTGACGGAAGCCGTGGCTCCCTCGGGAATGGTGAAATTCCAAATCCACGAGTCGCCGTCGTATTTCCATTCGCTCTTGATGAGTCCGGCCGCCGACCGATATTCTGCCTTGACAAAGCCTAAACGCTTGTCGGGAACGGGCCGCATGACGATGTGGCGGAAGCCCGGCTGCACCTCGTCGGCGGCAATTCCCGCCACGGTCTCCCAAATCCACTCGCACACGGAGCCGTAGGCGTAATGGTTGAAGCTGTTCATGTCGTTGGGCCCAAGTCCGTTGTCGATGGTGTAACTGTTCCAGCGCTCCCAAATGGTGGTGGCGCCGTTGTCGATGGAATAGAGCCAACTGGGATTCTTGCGCTGGAAGAGCAGTTCGTAGGCGAGGTCGGCCATGCCGTTCTCGGTGAGCGTGCTCATCAGGATAGACGTGCCGAGAAAGCCCGTCTGCAGGCAGTCGCCGTGGTCTTTGAAGTTCTGGCGAAGCCGATTTTTCAGGTTTTCCCGTGCCACGCCCTCCACCAAGCCGTTTTTCAGGGCGAAGAGTGCCGGCGTCTGCATTGTGTTGAGCACGGGCAGTTTAAACGAGCCGTCGGCGTTCAGGAAGGTTTCTTTCAGGTAATTTCGGGCATTTTCGGCCATTTTCTGGTATTTTTCGGCATTCCGCCCCGTGGCTTTCGCCATGTCGCGCATTTTTTCCGCGTCAATCTGCCAATAACACGCGCTCAGGTAGTTCCAATAGGTCACAGCCTCGGGTCGCGGCTTCCAATTTTCGTCGAAGGCGAGGTTGATGCAACTTTCCAGCGCCTCGCAACTGAGCCAGTCGGCCCACTGGTAGTTCAGGTTTTCGCTGCTGAGGGCCTGATGGTCGTATTTCGTTTCGTTGACGTGGCTGATGAAGCGTTCCATCGCCGTCCAGTTCTCGTTGATGATGTCCACGTCGCCAAACTGCTTCCAAATCGTCCACGGCACGATGATGCCTGCATCGGCCCAGCCCAGTCGCATCGTTTCGTTGCCGTACTGCGCGGTGGGTGCCACGCCCGGAAAACCGCCCGTTTCGCTCTGCGAATCGCGCACGTCGCGCGTCCATTTGTGGAAAAAGCGGTCGGTGGCGGCGAAGAACGTGCCCGTCTCGGCGAAAACCTGCGTGTCGGCCATCCAGCCGAGGCGCTCGTCGCGCTGCGGACAGTCCGTCGGCACGGAGAGATAGTTCGACCGCTGCCCCCATATCGTGTTGGAAATCAGTTGGTTGATGAGGCCGCTGCCCGTCGTGATGAATCCCGTTTCCATCGCTTCGGAAATCGAGGTCATAGGCACCGACTCCACCGACTTGAGCAGCACGTCGTCGGTTGCCGTGACGGAAATAAAGCGATAGCCGAAGAACGTCAGTCGCGGCGTGAAGGTTTCAAAATCGTCGCGTCCGGCGAAGGTGTAGTCGAGCCTGACGGCCTTGTCGCCCATGCGGAGATTGCGGCGGTGGACGCTTCCCTCCGGCCCGTCCATGCCGCGACGCTCGGCGCCGTTGCCGTCGTTGAGCAACTCGGCGGGCAGGCAGGTCAGCGTGGTGCCGCGGCGGGCCTTGAACGCAAACGAGGGTACTCCGGAGCAATTTTGACCGAAGTCAACCACCAGCGTCTCGCCTTTCTTGAGCATCATCGGCTCGCCCTCGGCATATTCGCGACCGACGACCACCTTTCCATGCTCCATTTCTTTCCGCTTTTCCGACGGTTTGGCGTTCTGAACGCCCGTCCAGACGTAGGCTCTGACGGGTTTCAGGGCCAAATCGCGACGAAGATAGACCTCCGCGCCTTCCGACGGCAGAATTTCGCCGCCGAACTCGCAATTCACCTCTGGAATCGCCAGTTTTTCGGGGTTGGCAAAGCCTTCCGGCTCGCGCGCGTCGTAAGCCTCGCCATCGAAAATTGCGGCGTGTTTCACGGGGCCTGTAATTCCGGCCTTCCAATGGTCGCAGTCGGTGCCGAAGAGTTGCGTGCTGCCGTCGGCGAAAGTCAGTTGCAACACCGCACGGAAGGCACATTTCCGGCCCACCATGCCGATGTGGTCGCCCGGCGTGACGATTTTGTCGGCCCACCAGCCCGGCGTCACCTGTGCGGCCAGCACGTTTTCGCGTCCCGCGCCCTTCAGGAAAGCGTCGGAAACGTCGTAAGTGAACGACCGTCGGGTCTTGAACGGATGGGTGAAACCGGGTTTCAGCACTTCCTCGCCGACCAACTGGCCGTTCAGGTAAAGTTCAAAAACGCCAAGCCCCGTCGTCATCCACTTCGCCTCGACCACCGGCTTCGGATTCCTGACCGTCGCCACGAACCAACTGGCACCGTCGGCAGCGCGAATCGCCTTGTCGGCACGCTCCGTCACCACGGGCGCGTCAACCACGGAAATCCACTGCGACTGCGCCCACGCAGCGTCGGACAGCGCCTCGCATTTCTGCCCAATCGTCTTCTGGGCGTGGGCAGAACCCACTGCAAACAACATTCCCACGAGGGCGATTAAAATCTGGCGGTTTTTTCTCTTCATATGGCTCTCCTTTCCGTATTTTTCGGGTTATTTCGCAATGGTCGCCATCGCCCAGCCGCCGCCCGGAGCCAGATGGATGGTCATCGAATCGGCGAGGGCGACTTCCGTCCTGCGATAGTCGCGCGCTGCCCGATGGGCGTTCACGCCGTCGGCGAAGACCACGGCCTGGCCTTTCGGAATGAAACTCAGGTCGAGGGTCAGGCCGCGCGCCTCCCAGCCGTTGAGCGCACCCACGAACCACTGGTTTCCGCGACGGCGCGCCAGCACGACATACTCGCCGATTCGTCCGTCGAGGGCGATGGTTTCGTCCCAGACCGTCGGCACATTGGCGATGAAATCGGTGCATTCCGGCTCGCGCAGGTAGTTCGACGGCGCGTCGCACAACATCGTCAGCGGCGCGTCGAAAATCACGTATTCCGCCAACTGATGGCAGCGCGTGCCCTGCGACATGGGCTCGGCCCAAATCGGCGCATAGTTCTGCTTGGTCGCGTTGTGCATGGCGCCCTGCGTGTAGTCTGCCGGCCCAGCCACCAGTCGCACAAACGGGATGGTGACGTCGTAGGTCACCAAATCAATCGACGAATCGGCCCATTTCATGTTCTCCAACCCGAAAACACCCTCGAAATTCAGCGCATTCGGATAGGTTCGGTTCAGTCCTGCGGGCTTCGAAGCACCGTGGAAATCGACGAGCATGTGGTATTTGGCGGCCATGTCGGCGGCACGGCGGTAGAATTGGATGATCTGTTGGTCGTCGTAGTCCATGAAGTCGATTTTCCAGCCTTTGATGCCCATTTGGGAATAATGACGGCAAACGGCCTCCATGTCGCGCTCGAAAGCCATGTGGCCGGCCCAGAGAATCAGGCCCACGCCCTTTTTCTCGGCATATTTCGCCAGCATCGGCAGGTCAAGTTCGGGAACCACCTGCATCAGGTCGGCAGCCTTTCCCACCGACCATCCGTCGTCGAGAATGACGTATTCCAGCCCCTTCGAGGCCGCAAAATCGATAAAATATTTATAGGTTTCGTTGTTGATGCCGGCCTCGCAATCCACGCCGTAGAGATTCCAGTTGTTCCACCAGTCCCACGCCACTTTTCCAGGCTTCACCCACGACCAGTCGCGACTGTCGTGCGGCGTGGCAAGTCGCCATGTGAAATCGCTCTCGGCCAACTGCCAGTCTTCCGCCGCAATCACAATGCCTCGCCAAGGCATCTGCTTCGTCTGCTCGGCAATCACGTCCTTCCGGCTGTCCACCACGCGCTGCAAATTGATGTAGCCGCCCTGATGGGTCTTGTCGGGCACGGGGGCGAAAACGCCCTTCAGCGTCCGGCCGCCCTCGCCGTTGTAGAGAAACATGCCGGGATAGTCCAGCAAATCCGACTCCACCACGCAGAGTTTCACGCCGTCGGCCGCTTCCACCGTGATGGGCAGGAAGGCCAGCCGATCCTTGTTCCATTTGCTGAGTTCGTGGTGGTCGTACAACGCCTCGAACGAGTTGTGGAACTGGCTTTCAAGCGACTTCGTGTTCTGCCTCACATACGGGATATAGGCCGGCCAGTCGCCAGCAAACGAAAACGTGGCCAACTCGCTTTTCACCGTCACGGGCTTTTTCGGCACGAATCGCCAAGCCACGCCGTCGTCATACACGCGAAAACAAACGCTGAAATCCCTCGCTGGAAGCGTCAGTTCGCTGTAGCGGTCTTTCACCACCTTCCGCTTGAACACCGCCGCCTCGTGCGACGTGTTCACGCTCCGGCTCACAGCCTTTCCAAACCGGCTATTCGCCCCCCACGCGGTGCCGTCGGCCAGCGTCAGGCCGATTTCCGACCTTTCCAGCAGGCTCTTTCCGTCGCGCTCCACGCTGTAGGTCAGCCTGTTGCCCGTCTGCACACTCACAGCAATGCGTCCGTCGGGCGATAAGACACGAAAATCCTTTGCCATAGCCGCCTGCAACCCGCAAAGCAGCCATACAATCCATACAAAATTTCTTTTCATCGCTATCAGGTTTTTTAATTTCTATCGTTTAGGCATCGGTTACAAAGTTACAAAAAAGCACAAAAAAAGGACCGCCAAAAATCACATTTAACGATAATTTAACGAAAAATCGGGCGAAAAAACCTATCCCTCCATTCGTCCCTGTCCAAGAAAAGTGCCCGGCATACCACTTCAAACCTGAGAAAATACAAAACCCGTGGAAAAAGCGGTGGATCAGTTCTGTACCTGATACGACTTACAACTCCACGGATTTTATGACTGCAAATTTAAATAAAATTTCCGAGATTATAAGCCAGTTGAGATAAAAAACTGAAACAAATTGCCCCGAAAAGTTAGAAATCAAGGCCTCCATACGCTCTGTTCCTATCCTTTTCGTGCTCTAAGTCACAATTTATTCT
>JAFUVC010000007.1 GCA_017483785.1 Prevotella sp. | reverse complement strand
TTTCTTAATCGGCATTTCGAAGTAGCCCGGAACGTACAAGTCCTCGTTCGAGGCATAGCCGCGCTCCTGCTCTTCCGGGTATTCCACGCCGCGATACCAGTCGGGCTGGAAAATGAACTCGTTTTTCTTCGAGAACTGCATGTAAAGGTCGGGATAGCCCGCATACATGCACGTTTTGATGCCGTTATCGACCTCGTGATACTCTCGCGAAGCCACGCTGTTCTCGTGGGTGAACTGGCGCACGCTGCGGAAGGCCATGAACGGGCGGAAGCGCAGCGTCGTGGGCGAATGCGCGTCTTCCAGTGTGTAGCGAATCAAGATTCGGTCCTCGTAGTTCTGGAAAAGGAATTCCTTCTTCAGAATCACGCCGCCCACGCGGTAGATGGTGGTCGGAATCTTGTCGCAGTCGAACTCGCGACTAGATTTATGTCCTTTCGGACTGTAGTTGTTGCCCTGATATTTGTGCAGTCCGAGGTTGAACTCGGCGCCATGCTGCACGACCGTGCAGTCGAGCGACGAGAGCAACACATGGTTCTCGTCGTCGAGTTCCGGCACGGGCACCACGAGCAGCCCGTGGTACTTGCGGATGTTGCAATCGACAATCGTGGAGCACGAGTAGGCTCCCGAGCGGTTCGTCCGCAACAGTTCCTTCGGCAGCGAATCCTGCAAATTTGTCATCAGGGCTTTTTCAAATCGCAGATAACTCATAATTTCTGAAATAATTGATTGACCCCTCAAAGGTACTCCTTTTTTATCTCAACACCAAATTTTTTCGTGAAAACTTCATTTTTTTCTTACACTTTTTGTTAAATTTCGCTAAATTCAGTTTGGTTTTCCGGGGTTGAATCGTCTATTGTGTGTAAGCGATTAAAAACGAATGGACAGAAACGCATTTGAACAACAGGCCCGCACGTGGCGAGAGAAGGCGTACAGCGTGAGCCGACGCTGCGGGGCGGGCAAGGACGAGGCTGACGACGTCGCACAAGACGTGATGCTACGCCTGTGGCAGATGCGCGAAGAACTGGAACGCTTCCAGTCGGTCGAGGCCATCGTCGCACTCATGGCGAAACACCTGCTGCGCGACCATCAGCGACGACGAAAGGCGGAAACACTCGACGAAGCCATCGTGGTGAGCCTCGCAACCAGTCCGCACGAAGAACTGGAAATGAAGGAAAACGACGAATGGCTGACGCGAAAACTCGAACAACTGCCCACCACTCAGCGCACATTATTATATTTGCGACAGGTGGAACGGCGCAGTCACGAGGAAATAGCCCGACTGCTGGGCATCGAGGCGACATCGGTGAGCACGCTGCTGGCAAGGGCCCGGAAAACATTATTGGAAGAAATCAAACGACGAAACAAATGATTAAATACACAAAAGAACATATCGGAAAGTTGCTCGACAGGTTCATGGACGGCACTTCGACGCTGGAAGAAGAGGACATTCTCGCCCGATTTTTCCAAGAGCACGACGTTCCGCAAGAATGGGAGGAATATCGGCTGCTTTTCCAAGAAATCGACGCCATGAAGCCCGTTTCGGCAGAAATCGTGGCCATGAAGCCCGAAAATCGTCAGAAACGATGGTTGGGCTGGAGCATTGCGGCGGCCATCGTGGCAGGCGGACTGTTCCTCGTAACGCCCTCGAAGCGAACCGAGCAGCCTCAAGTGCCCGTTATCGTACAGGCCGACACGACCACGACCGTTTCGCAGCCCGAAATTCGCACGCCAGAAGCGGAAAAAGACTCGGTTTCAACCCCAAAAACGCCTGCACAAAGCCCAAAACGCAGTCGCAGAAAGCCCCGTCCGACGATGCTCGACCACGACAAGGCCTACGCGCTGATGGCGCAGGCCGAGCAGGAGCAGCGCGAAGTGGAGCGGCAGTTGGCCCAGTGCCAGCAGGAAATCATCGAGGCGCAGTTGGCCTCCTACGGCTACGTGCCCGTCAGACAAGAAGATGGTACCATAATCTATATTAACGAACAACAAAATTTAATGGCATATGAAGAGTAAAAACATCATTTTGGCAGCCATGCTGACGGCATTGCCCTCGGCCCTGACGGCGCAAGAGAACATTCAGAAGGCCTTCGACGACCTTCGGGAAAGCAAGAACCAGCAAGAGGTTTCTTCGAGGTATAACATTGAAAAAGACCCTGAAACAGGACGAATGGAAGGGCTCTGCGACGTCTATGAGTTCGCCATCCAGAACGCGCAGGACAAACGCCTGATTACGGCCATCAAAAACGCCTTCAGGCAAGACGAGCACAAGGCCTACAACGTCAGCACAGGCTCGGGAGGAGGTTCGTCGAGGTGGACGTCGCTGGCCGTCGGCAACGGCAGCACGAGCGAGGCCATCGGGCTGACGGAGGGCTCGCAGTACATCTACGCCTGCTTCCTCGACCCCGACGACAGCAAGCGGAACCACCGCTACGCCTACGCCCTCGAATGGACGGAAAACAAAGGGAAAATCACGGGAAAAATCGTCAAGACATACGCCACGACGCAGAAATTCCGCAAAAGCAAATCCCTGTCCAGCACCATCACCGTCAACGGCAACAACGTCAGCATGAACGGGCAGAATTTCTCGTTAGACAACGACACGGTCTTCAATTCAGGCTCCGACCCGTTCTCCTTCTTCAGTTTCAACCAAACGAAGAGTTCCGAAGTCTGGCTCAGCCAGTTCAACATGTTCAAAAACCTCTTCCTGAAAGACCCCGACGGCGTGGCGGCCAACAGTTATGCCACGCAAATCTACAAGCTCTGCAAGAACGCCAGTGCCTTGGAAGACGTGGAGAAAAACATCGTCATGACGGAAATTGACAAGTTGAAAAAGAAAACCAAAGACGATTTTATTAGTTCGCTGTTCGACATGAGCATTGAACGGCTCAAAAAATAGGAGGAAAACCCCATGAATACATACAAAATAATGGTTCTTTCGCTGCTTCTCGCGGCGAAAGCAGGGGCGACCTGCGCCCAGACCGACAGCCTGTCGGCGAAGAAAGACTCCGTGGCGTGGAACCGCGAACTCGAGGGCGTCACCGTCAAGGCCCAGCGCCAACTCATCAAGCAGGAAACCGACCGCATCGGCTACGACGTGCAGGCCGACGAGGACGCGAAAACGGAAACCGTGCTCGACATGCTGCGGAAAATTCCGATGGTGACCATCGACGGCGAGGAGAAAATCCTTGTCAAAGGCAATTCCAACTTCAAAATCCACAGAAACGGCCGACTCGACCCCTCGCTGACGAAAAATGCGAAGGACATCCTGAAAGCCATGCCGGCCTCGGCGGTGAAGCGCATCGAAGTCATCACCGAGCCGGGCGCTCGCGAAGATGCCGAGGGCGTGGATGCCATCCTGAACATCGTCATGATGGACACGAAGAAGATGCAGGGCGTAACGGGCAGTGTTTCAGGAACTTACAGCAGTCTGGAAGTGCCCTCGATCAGCACTTATCTCACCACGCAAATGGGCAAGGCCATCGTCAGCGTGAACTACGGCTTCAACTATATGTCGGAGAAGGCCACGTCGAACCACGCCATCCGTGAAAACACCTTCGTGGGCACGGGAAACACGCAGCGAATCGACATCAACGGCTCGAATCCAGGCAACTTTCACCGTGCCAACATCGACGCCAGTTACGACATCGACTCGCTCAACCTGCTCTCGGCATCGTTTGGC
The DNA here is from genome assembly GCA_017483785.1 of Prevotella sp. Taxonomy (GTDB): domain Bacteria; phylum Bacteroidota; class Bacteroidia; order Bacteroidales; family Bacteroidaceae; genus Prevotella. The sequence continues at coordinate 3,517 of JAFUVC010000007.1, read as the reverse complement.
GGCTATGTCTTCAAGTTGAACGTGAAGGGCGGCGGTCCGATTTCGATGTCCGACCCCTCGGGAAACCTGCTCTACTGCTACGATGAAAACTACTGGATGCCGCGTTACAGCCAGCACTCGTGGAACGGCCGCATGGACTATCAGCACAAGACGCGTCGCAAGGGCGAGCAGTTCACTCTCTCTTACATGCTCGCCCTGACGCGCCAGCACACCGAGCAGGAAACCAACTATTCCAACACGCAGAACTTCCCCTTCGACTACAATGGAGTGTTGTTCCACAAACGCGAGCGATTCACCGAGCACACCTTCCAGTTCGACTATGTGCGGCCGCTCTGGGAAGGCCACAAGTTGGAAGTGGGCACGAAATACATCAACCGCCAAAACAACAGCGAAAACCGTCAGGACTACTTCAACTCCCCGCTGCCGTCGTCGGACAACGCCTTCAACCACAGCACGCAGGTCGCCGCACTCTACGCCGACTACATGTGGAGCAAGGGGAAATGGTCGGCACGCGCCGGACTGCGCTACGAATACAGCCACATGAAAGGCCACTATCCCGACGGGAAGTCGGCCGATTTCAAAAAGCATCTCAACGACTGGGTGCCGCAGGCCAGCGTGAAATATCAAATCGACGACCGGCAGTCGCTGAAACTCAGTTACGTTACGAGCATCAACCGCCCCGGACTCGGCTATCTCAACCCTGCCGTCTCGCGAACCCCAGGATTGGAGACTTTCGGCAACGCCCATCTGGTCAGTTCCACGACCCGAACCGTCGCCCTGGCCTATATGAATGCCGGACAGAAACTCACTTTCCACCTCACGCCGCAGTTCACGTTCAGCAACGACAACATCGGCTCCATCGCCTATGCGCTCGGCGACACGCGCTACCAGACCTTCGGCAACGTCATTCGCCATCGCCGTTGGCAGATTCAGGGCTACGTCCAGTGGAAACCCTTCGACAAGACCACGCTCGTGGCCAATCTGGACGCTTGGCACAGCCGATTCGAGAATCCCGAGCAGCAGTTGAGCATGAGCAGCACCGATTTGTGGTACTATTTCAACCTTTCGCAGAAATTGCCGTGGAAACTCCGTTTTACGGCCTCAACTTACGGGCAAATCGGCCGCGCAAGTCAGGATATCTATTCCACGTATGAGCCCTACAACCGCTATTCCTTCTCGCTGCAACGCTCGTTCCTCAGCGACGACCGCCTCACCGTGCGGCTCCATGCCAATTCGCCCTTCCACAAGAATCAGCACTTCAAAACGCGCACCACGCAGGGCGACATCGTCGGCTGGAGCGACAACATCAATGCGCAAAACGGGCGATATTTCATGATTTCAGTCTCTTTCCGCTTCGGAAAACTGAAGGCAAGCGTGAAAAAGACCGACACCACCATCGAAAACAGCGACCTCGAGGGCGGAATCAGCAGAGGAAATTAGGCATCAACTCGGCACGAGGAAATTCAGGACTTCCTGCTCCACGCTGACCGAAAATTCACCGACGGGCGTATTCATCATGCGTCCGTCGATGCCTACCATAGCGCGGTCGGCCCGCAAGACCTCTACTTTCTTCGTTCGATAGGGATGCACCGAGCGGTGGTTCAGGAATTTTCCGCGCACGAAGAGGTAGATGCCCTCGAAGAGTTGCGTCATCTGGGGGTGATAGACCACCGACACGTCGAGCCAGCCGTTGTAGGGCACGGCGTTGGGCGTCTGGCCGTAGCCTCGGGCGTTGCCGATGCAGACGGTCATGACCTTGCGGTTGATTTCGTCGGTGTTGATTTTCAGGTGCATCCGATAGTCGAGCCGCTGGAAAATCATCAGCATGAACGACGAGAAGAACGACAGCGTGCGCGAGCCGAAATAGTGGCGCGTCTGGCGGCGCAGGTTCATGATGGTGGCGATGAGGCCGATGTTGATGCAGTTCAGGAAGTAGCGGCGGCATTTTTCGCCTTTGTTGCTGGTGTAGCGGATGCATCCGAGGTCGATTTTCCTGACGCGGCGGGCCTTCAGCCACTTGATGTTTTGCTCGAGTTCGTCTTCCTTCAGGTTCCAGAACAGGGCAAAATCGTTCATCACGCCGTTGGGAATCACGCCCAGCGCAATGTCGCTGCGCTTCTGCTGGTCGAATTGCATCAGGCAGTTCACCGCGTCGTTCAGGGCCGAGTCGCCGCCCACGATGACGATGGTCTTGTAGCCGTTGGCCACCAGCATTTTCACAAGCCTATCGACGCTGCCGGCGTTTTCGCTCTGCACATGGTCGTAGGCGATGCCCTCGGCCTTGAGGCACTTCTCGATTCGCTCCCATCGCTTCGCGGGGGAACTCCAAATTCCTGATTTCGGGCAGTAGAGAATGCCCCACTTTGTATTCGCTTCGCTCATATTTTTATTTGACGATTTGACAATTTACGATTTGACGATTTACGATTTGACGATTGACTATTTCTTAAATTCTCATTGTTTTTCTACTATTGGCGACTTGTGAAATCGTCCAATTGTAAAATGGTTGCGATTTTTTCTTCCATCGGCAGCGCGGCGTCAATCCAGTGGATGGTGAAACCGCGACGCTCCATGCCCCGAAACCACGTCATCTGCCGCTTGGCGAACTGGTGGATGGCAATTTCCAGCCGGTGGAACATTTCGTCGAAAGTCGTCTGGCCGACGACGTATTCCGTCACGAATTTATACTCCAGACCGTAGTAAATCAGGTCTTCGGCGGCAATTCCCCGACCGAGCAGCCCTTTGACCTCATCGACCATGCCCTCGTCGAGCCTCTGGCGCAGTCGGCGGCTGATTTTTTCACGACGCGCCTCGCGGTCGATGCTCACGCCAATCACGATGGAGTCGATGGGCGGAAACTCGCGCTCCGGCGTGGGATGCGCAAGGTTGTAAGTCTCGATTTCGATGGCGCGGATGGCCCGCTGCGCCGTATCGACATCGGTCTGGTTGTGCATCACGGAGCCCGACTGCCGCTTCAAGTCCACGAGCATGGCCGTCAGTTCCTCCAGCGAGCGTCCATCCAACTCGTCGCGAAGTGCCTGATTCTGCGGCACGGGCGAAAGCCGATAGCCTTTCAGCACCGACTCGATGTAAAGTCCCGTGCCACCGCAGAGAATGGGCAGCGCCCCCCTACTCCGCACGCTTTCGTAGGCCTCGAGAAAGTCCTGCTGATACTGGAAAAGGTTGTATTTCGTGCCGGGCTCGCAGATGTCAATCAGGTGGAAAGGCACGCTGTAGCCACCGACCACATAGTCGGCGAGGTCCTTCCCCGTGCCAATCGTCATGCCGCGATACACCTGCCGCGAGTCGCCGCTGAGGATTTCGGCCTTGCGGCCCTCCTCGTGCAGCCTTGCGGCCAAGTGGGCAGCCAACTGCGTCTTTCCGCTGGCCGTCGGGCCGAGTATCGTCACCATTTTCTGCATTTTCACGCTGATTTTGCCTACAAAGTTACAATTTTCTCGTGAAAAATCGGCAAAAAACTTGCTGAAACCAAAAATTTTCATTAAATTTGCCAGAC
>JAFUVC010000071.1 GCA_017483785.1 Prevotella sp. | reverse complement strand
ACTACACAGAAGAGCAAATTAAACAAATACAGTATAAAATCAATGCAAGGCCAAGAAAAAAACTCGGATTCAAGGCTCCGGTTCAGACTTTTTTCATACCTTTGCAGACGTAGTTGCATTTTGGAGTTGAATCTTCGCCCGGCAAATAATCGTCCGATTGTTTTTCTTGTTCCAGATTTTTTCGTATCTTTGCATAATCGAACCAAATCAGAGCAGAAAAATGGAAATTTTAGTATATGTCGTCATTGGCGTCGTCGGTCTGGGCGTGGGAGCCTTGCTGACGTTCCTGCTGATGAACGCGAAGAAGAAAGAACTGGAAGTGACGCTCATGAAGGAGCATCAGGCCGAACTGACCGACTTGCGCCTGCAACTGACCGCCAGCGAGACGAAAATGGAGTCGATGCGCGAGCAAAACGACAAGGACGCCGAGGCTCAGCGCACCCGATTCGACGAGCAGATGCAGACCTCGCGCGAGCAGTTTCAGGAGCAACTTCGCACCGTGCAGGAGCAGTTCCAGAACCTCGCCACGAAGGTGCTCGACCAGACGAGCGACCGGCTGAAAACGCAGAACGCCGAGTCGATGCAGACGCTCACCGAGCCGCTGAAGCAGAACCTTGAGCAGTTGCAGCAGGCCATTCGCAACACAAACAGCGAGACGGCCAAGCAGACGGCGTCGCTCTCCGAGCAGTTGCGGACGATGGCCGAGCAGACCTCGAAAATCAACCAGACGGCCACGCGACTGACCAACGTGATGCGCGGAGGCAATAAAATTCAGGGAAACTGGGGCGAAATGACGCTGCAAAACCTGCTGGAAAGCCAAGGGCTGCAACTCGGCCGCGACTTCGACCTCCAGCAGACCATGACCGACGAGCAGGGCAGGGCGCTGGTCAACGAGGATAGCGGCGCTAAGATGGTGCCCGACGCCATTCTCCACTATCCCAACAACGAAGACGTCATCATCGACGCGAAAATGTCGATTGATGCCTATGCGAAATACGTCGAGACGGAGGACGAGGCTCAGCGGAAAGTGCTCGCAAAGGACGTCGTGCGGAGCATCCGCGACCAGTTCAACCGGCTCTCGGCCAAGGACTACAGCCGATATGTGAAACCGCCGCGAAAATCGGTCGATTTCGTCATCATGTACGTGCCCTACGAGGGTGCTTTGCAGTTGGCGCTCGCCACCGACCCCGGCCTGTGGAACGAGGCTTTCAGCAAGAAAATCTTTATTACCGGACAGCAGAACCTGATGGCCATCCTGACGATGATTCACGCCGCGTGGCGCCAGTATCTGCAACACGAGAACGAAAAGCAGGTGTTTGTGATGGCCGAGGAACTGCTCAAGCGCGTGGGCGTCTTCCTGAAGCATTTTGAAACGCTGAAAATGCACCTGCGGCAGGCCACGGTCGATTGCGAGGAACTCGACGCGAAGTACAACGGCCGCATGGGCATCGTGCAGAAAGCCAACCAGTTGAAGAAACTCGGCGTGAAGGAAAACATCAAATACCCGATTCCGCTGGAGGAAATCGAGGGCGAGGAGTAGTTTTTCGGCCCTTTTTCCCTAAAAATCGAGCGACAGTTGCTGGTGTTGCGCAGGTTTTTCCTGTGGCGAAGTCGGCGGTTCAGGCGGCGAATCCGATTCGGCCTCCTGCGCTCCAACCTTGTTCAGAAAATCCTCTTCCGAGAGGATGGGAATACCCAGTTCCTTTGCCTTTTTATTCTTTCCGGAGGTGGACGCTACGTCGTTGTTAATCAAGTACGACGTGGAGCCGCTGACGCTCCCCGCCACACGCCCGCCACGAGCCTCGATATACTTCTGAAGTTCCTTGCGATTCTGGAAATGATGCACGTCGCCCGTGATGACAAAGGTCAGTCCCGCGCATTGCGTTCCAGCGTCTTGCCGCTCTTGTTGCTTTACTTGAATAAGATTTTGTAACTTATTGAGTATAATTTTGTTATTTTCGTCCTTAAACCACTCAACGATAAGCGCGGAACGCTCCGGCCCGATGCCGTCGATGCTGGCGAAATGCTCGCGGTTGTCGGTGGTTGAGGCCGTTTCCACGAGGTCGTTGAAGTCGTAGGCGTTCAGCAGTCGCTTGGCCACGTCGGGACCGCATTTCGGAATGCTCAGCGCGATGAGCAGCCGTTGTGCATCCACCACGCGAGCCTTCTCTATCGACTTCACGATATTCGCGGCCGACCGCTCGCCGAACCCTTCGAGCGCAGCAATTTCGCGAACGTGCTCGGGCAGCCTGTAAATGTCGGAGAAATCGCTGATCCACCCCAAATTGATGAACTTGGCGAGCGTCTGCTCCGAAATTCCGTCGATGTCCACGCCCTCTTTCGAGACGAATCGGGCGTATTTCTTTAGTTGCTTGGCCGGACAGTCGGGGTTCGTGCAGTGCAGCGTGCGCGTGCCGCTCTGCTGGCTCTCCACAATCTCCGTGGGCGCGTGGCAGGCCGGACATTGCTCTGGAATGTGGAGCGTGCCGACGGTTTCCGTCACTTCGATGACCTTCGGGATGATTTTGTTGGCCTTGATGATGATGAGTTTCGTGCCGGAGTCGCCGATGCCCAGCCGCTCACACTCGCTGATGTTGCAGAGCGAGGCGCGCTTCACGGTGGTTCCCTCGAGTTCCACGGGCTGGAAAATGGCCACGGGCGAGATGGTCGATGCGGCGCACGACCATTCAATCTCTTTGAGTTCCGTCGCGGCGGTTTCGTCCTGCCATTTGTAGGCCAGACCTGCGCGTGTGGCGTGGTGGCCCGTGACGCTGCCGGTTTCGGCGTAGGCCACGTTGTCGTAGGTGACGACGAGGCCGTCAACGGGGTAGGGGAAGGCTTCGGTGCCCTGACCGGTGACGCGCTCGGTGAAAAGGTCGATGGCGGCCTGTACGTTCTCGACGGTGGGGTTGCTGACCGCCTCGCGGTCCACGGTTTTGAACCCCAGCGAGTCGAGCCACGCCATTCGGTCGCCCCAAGAGCCCATGTCGAAGGCTCCGTCGGTGGCTTTTTCCTCTCGGTAAACCAGCGAAAACGGAATCCACTGCACTTTGCGCGGCTTCACGTCGTCGGGATTTTTCAGCGAGAGCGTTCCCGAGGCCAAGTTGCGCGGATTGGCGTAGTCTTCGCCGCTCTCAATCAGGAACTGGTTGAAGTCCTGATATGAAATAACGGCTTCTCCGCGTATGACGATATGTTCTTGACAATCAATTTTTTGCAGGATTCCGTTAATGGATTTCGCTAAGTGCGTGATGTTGGTGCCGATGTGGCCGTTTCCGCGTGTCACGACCTTCGTCAGCCGACCTCGGTCGTAGGTGACGACGAGCGTCAGGCCGTCGAGTTTCCACGAAATCCAGATGGGGTTTCCCTCGGCCCATTTCGCGAGTTCGGCCACCTGTTTCGTCTTGGCCAGCGAGAGCGCGGCAAACTCGTGGGCTTCCTTCTGTCCGGCGGTGTTGTCTTCCGAAACTTTCTGCGTCGGAGAGTCGGGCAGTGCCTCGCCGGCTTGCTCTTCCAGCCGTTTCAGTTCGTCGAAACGGGCGTCCCACTCGTAGTCGGTCATCATTTCCTGCCGACCGTTGTAATAGGCTTCCGAAGCGCGGTTGAGTTCTTCTATCAACTGCTGCATCCGCTGTTGTTGTTCTGCTGTCATGATTGATGGTTCTTTGTCGTTGTTGCTGCAAAGTTACAAATAAATTCTAAATTTTTCCGTTTATTTCTCAATTATTTCGTACCTTT
>JAFUVC010000070.1 GCA_017483785.1 Prevotella sp. | reverse complement strand
GATGAACATGCGCAACAAGAAGTGGGAAGACGACTTCTCGCCCATCGACCCCGACGGCTGCGACATCGACCGCCTGCACACGAAAGCCTACCTGCACCACCTCTTCAAGGCGCAGGAACTGCTCGCCATGCAAATCGCCTCGATTCACAACCTCGCGTTCTACCTCCGGCTCGTGGGCGATGCCCGAAAACACATCGAACAGGGCGATTTCACGCAGTGGAAACGGAGTGTCATCGAAAATCTCGGAAGAAGAATCTAAAAAAAGGAAATGAAATTCAGTAAAGTCAGGAAATATCGCAGAAGTTTGAAAGCCGGCAGGCGGATGAAGAAAATCTTCCGTCGGATGGGGCGCGCGCTGAAGAAACTCAAACCCAGTTTCATCAAGCGGCTGGACTGGTACATCATCAAGAAATTCATCGGCACCTACATCTTCTCGATTCTCCTGATTATGACGATTGCCATCGTCTTCGACGTCAACTCGAACCTCTCGAAATTCATCCAGTACCACGCGCCCGTCAGGGCCATCGTGTTCGACTATTACATGAATTTCATCCCCTACTACGCCAACCTTTTCAGCGCGCTGTTCGTATTCATTTCCGTCATTTTCTTCACGTCGAACCTGGCCGGAAACTCCGAAATCATCGCTATGCAGGCCTCGGGCGTGTCGTTCAAGCGGCTCATGCGCCCCTACATGATTTCCTGCGTGTTCATCTCGATGCTCTCCTACTACCTCAGCGCCTACGTCATTCCGCAGGGAACCGTCATCCAGCGCAACTTTGAGACCGTTTACAAGAACAAACGGAAAACGACCGCCGCCGAGAACGTGCAACTACAAGTAGGTCAGGGAGTTATCGCGTATATCCAGCACTACGACAACTTGACGAAACGCGGCTACGGATTCTCGCTCGACAAGTTTGAAAACAAGAAACTCGTCAGCCACATGACCGCCACCGACATCCAGTACGACACGATTTCGGACACGAAGTTCAACTGGCGGGCCAACAACTGGAAAATCCGCGAACTGAAAGGACTTCGCGAGCACATCACGAGCGGAGCCCGGAAAGACACCGTCATCATGATGGAGCCAGCCGACTTGGTCTATTCCAAAGGCCAGCAGGAGACTTTCACGAGTCCCGAACTCTACGACTACATCTCAAAGCAAATCGACCGAGGCAGCAGCAACGTCGTGCAGTATCAAGTGGAGTACCACAAGCGCATCGCCTCGTCGTTTGCCTCGTTCATCCTCACCATCATCGGCATGTCGCTCTCGGCCCGCAAGCGCAAGGGCGGAATGGGCCTTTACTTGGGCATCGGACTCGCGCTGAGTGCCCTCTACATCCTGCTTCAGGCCATTTCATCGACCTTCGCCATCAACGCCAACTTCCCGCCGATGATTGCCGCGTGGATTCCCAATATCATCTTCGCCGTCGTGGCGTATTTCTGCTACCGGCAAGCACCGAATTGATTTACAATTTACAGTTTACAGTTTACAATTTACTATTTACAATTTAAAGTTTTTATGACATTTGAAGAAACCTACCTCAACGATAACATCCTCGATGCCCTCTACGACATGCACTTCGAGGAAATGACGCCCATTCAGGAGAAATGCATTCCCGAGACGCTCGACGGACACGACATTCTGGGCGTGGCGCAGACGGGAACCGGCAAGACGGCGGCCTATCTGCTGCCCATTCTCTCGATGCTCGACGACGGCGAGGCCGACTTCCCCGACGGCCGCCACGTGGCGTTCCCCAAAGACGCCATCAACTGCATCATCATGGCCCCGACGCGCGAACTGGCGCAGCAAATCGACAAGGCCATGCAAGGCTTCGGCTACTACCTCGACACGGTCAGTTCCGTGGCCGTCTATGGCGGCAACGACGGCAATCGCTACTATCAGGAACTCAACGCGCTGAAAACCGGTGCCGACGTCATCATTGCCACGCCGGGCCGCTTCATCTCCCACATGACGATGAACAACGTCGATATGAGCCATGTGTCGTTTTTCGTGCTCGACGAGGCCGACCGAATGCTCGACATGGGCTTCTACGACGACATCCTGAAAATTGCCACACGACTGCCCAAGACCTGCCAAGTCATCATGTTTTCGGCCACGATGCCCGAAAAAATCGAGCAACTGGCCAAAACGCTGCTGAAAAACCCCACGGAAGTGAAAATTGCCGTGAGCAAACCCGCCGAGAAGATTCAGCAGTCGGCCTACGTCTGCTACGAGGCCCAGAAACTCGGCATCATCGAGTCGATGTTCAAGCAAAACGACCTCAAGCGCGTCATCATTTTCGCCGGAAAAATCAATAAGGTGAAAGACGTTCACCGCGCCCTGCTCCGCATGAAAATCAACTCGGGCGAGATGCACAGCGACCTGACGCAGGCCGAGCGCGACGAAATGATGTTCCGCTTCAAGAGCGGCCAAATCGACGTGCTCGTTGCCACCGACATCCTCTCGCGAGGCATCGACATCGACGACATCGCCATGGTCATCAACTACGACGTGCCACGCGACACCGAAGACTACGTCCACCGCATCGGTCGCACGGCCCGTGCCGACCGCGACGGTCGCGCCGTGACGTTCGTCAGCCCCGAAGACATCCGCTATTTCCAGCAGATTGAGCGATTCCTTGAGCGTACTGTAGAGAAAAATCCGCTACCCGACGGCCTCGGCGAGGCTCCAGAGTACAAAGCCGCAAAATCCAAACCGGGCCGAAACCGACGGCATCGCGGCGGAGGGAAATCTCATGGAAAAGGCAACGGAGCCCATCGAAAAGGGAAAAAATCGGGGAAAAATCGCGCAAAACCTAAAGACGCATCGTAACCTTTCCGTCGAACGCCACCACCACGTCCACCACATAGCCGATGGGCGAGTCAGGTACGCTGATGAAAGCGTCGTAGTGAATGCCCTCGTCGTCGGTTTTCTTGAAAAGCATATCACTTAAAATGCACTGTTTCAACTGTTTCTCGTCGATGAAACGGCTGAAATCGGCCTTTCTGAAATCGCTCGAAAACAGGCGTTTCTCGCCCTGGAAAACGGCCAGATTGATAATATTGTCGTAGTAGATATTATCGACGGAAACGCCCTCGCTGTTGTAGGTCGTTTTGTAAACCTTAAAAGTGGTCGGATTCACCTGCACATAGCAGTGATAGCGCTTGCCGTTGATGTGGAGAACGGTGTCGCGCTTAATCAGTTGGCTTTGGTTGATGGCCTGCGGCTCGTCTGACGTGAAATCGGCCAAATCCTCTTTTTCATCGCTCTTAATCAACTTGATTAAGTCGCCATTCTGGTTGCGGAACTCGAAAATATGCGCCGACTGACGCACGATTGGATAGCGGGCGTCGCTCGCACCGTGAAGCACGAGCGTGTCGCCGAAAATCTGGAAAGTGACGGGCAGACTGGTCGAATCGGGGTAGAAAATCGTGTCGCCCTGCACCCGCATGGCCGGCGTTTCGTCTTCGTCGTTCACCCAAATGCCCTGCAACATCTGCTTGGCCTGACGGTCTTCCTCGGCATTCTTGAAAATGTCTGCAGGCTCTTTCCTACCGCCACACGCCACAAAAATCAACAAAACCATACAAAGGCTGCACCACCGGAATGCTGCAACCCTTGTAGATTCGATTATATTTTTGAGAGTTATCATTTTACTTGAGTTATACCCAGACGCATCGTAAACTTAATTTTACTGTTCGTAGAATGCAAATCCGTTTCCGCAATCCCTGCAATTACAGTAAGTTCTCTTTCTACAGAACAACCCGAACAAAATTCCCCATAAACTTAGGAAAAGTGTTCCCCAGAAAGCGGCTCTATGATTGAAATCCTCTTTTGAGAATTCAAGATTATTGCTTCCGCAAAATGGGCAATGAATTTTACCGTAATTCATAACTAATAATTTTAAAAGTTGTTTCTTGAGTTATTCCCAGACGCATCCGAAAATTATTTTTTTCCGATGCAGTGGTATTCAAATCCGGCGTCGGCCAGTTCTGCACTGTCGAAGATGTTGCGTCCGTCGATGACGAGGCGGTGCTTCATGGCCTTGCCCACGACCTCCCAACTCGGCAGGCGGAACTCCTTCCACTCCGTCAGCAGCAGCAGCGCGTCGGCGTCGAGCACGCAGTCGTACATGTCGCGGCAATACTCAATCGTCTCGCCGATTCTGCGTCGGCATTCGTCCATGGCCACGGGGTCGTAGGCGCGGACGCGACAGCCGGCTTTCAGCAGTAGGTCAATCATCACGAGCGCTGTAGATTCGCGCATATCGTCGGTTTCGGGCTTGAACGAAAGTCCCCAGAGCGCAACGGTCTTTCCCTCGAGCGACTGACCCTCGAAAGCGCGCTGCAACTTCTTGAACAGCAGGCTTTTCTGACGCTCATTCACGTTTTCGACAGCCTTCAGAACCTCCATCGAATAGCCGTTTTGGTCGGCCGTCTTGATGAGAGCCTTCACGTCTTTCGGGAAACACGAGCCGCCGTAGCCACAGCCCGGGAAGAGGAATTTGCGGCCAATGCGCGTGTCGCTGCCGATGCCCTGCCGGACCATGTTCACGTCGGCTCCCACGAGTTCGCAGAGGTTGGCGATGTCGTTCATGAACGAAATGCGCGTGGCAAGCATCGAGTTGGCGGCATATTTCGTCATCTCGGCACTCGGCACGTCCATGAAAATCACGCGGAAATTGTTCATCATGAACGGTTTGTAGAGGCGCGAAAGCAGTTTCTGGGCGCGCTCGCTCTCCACGCCGACCACCACGCGGTCGGGGCTCATGAAGTCTTTGATGGCATTGCCTTCTTTCAGGAATTCGGGGTTGCTCGCCACGTCGAATTCCACCTTGCTGCCGCGCTTGTCGAGTTCGCGCTGAATGGTGTCGTGTACCTTCTGCGCCGTACCCACGGGCACGGTGCTTTTCGTGACGACAACCATGTATTTATCGAGGTTCTGGCCAATCGTCTCGGCCACCTGAAGCACGTATTTCAAGTCGGCGGAACCGTCTTCGTCGGGCGGCGTTCCCACGGCAGAAAACACGATTTCCTGGTCGTTCAGAATCTCGGCGAGCGAGGTGGTGAACTTCAGTCGGCCGGCATTGACATTTTTCAAGACCAGTTCGTCGAGTCCTGGCTCATAAATGGGGATTTCGCCCTTTTTCAGCCGTTCGATTTTCGCTGCATCGACGTCAACACACGTCACATTGGCACCCGTGTCAGCAAAACAAGCGCCCGACACCAGTCCCACATATCCTGTTCCTACAATTGCAATATTCATAAATTTTCAGTTTAAATGGTTATTCAATTAAAAAAGTCGGCCTCACGGAAAGGCTTGGCCTGACGGTCTTTCTCGCTCAGAATCAGTTTTTCCGCTGAAATCTGCCAGTCGATGGCCAGGTCTTTGTCGCTCCAGAGAATCGAAGCCTCGGCCTGCGGCGCATACGCGTTATCGACCTTGTAAGTGAAAACGGCCTCGTCGCTCAACACGAGAAAACCGTGTGCAAAACCACGCGGAATGAAGAACTGACGCTTGTTCTCGCCACTCAGTTCCACCGCGACATATTTTCCGAAAGTCGGCGAACTTTTCCGCAAATCAACTGCCACATCAAGTACGCAACCGCTAATGACGCGCACCAGTTTCGCCTGCGAAAACTCACCTTTCTGGTAGTGAAGGCCACGCAAAACGCCACGAACCGACTTCGATTCATTGTCTT
>JAFUVC010000069.1 GCA_017483785.1 Prevotella sp. | reverse complement strand
GGCGTGAAGGTGAACCGCGTAGAGTTGCAGGACATCATCCCGCCGTCATCAGTGCTCAACGCCATGGAGAAGCAGATGCAGGCCGAGCGCAACAAGCGTGCCGCCATCTTGACCTCCGAGGGCGACAAGCAGTCGCAAATCTTGCAGTCGGAGGGTGAAAAAGCCGCCACCATCAACCGCGCCGAGGCCCTGAAACAGTAGGAAATCCTCCACGCCGAGGGTGAGGCACAGGCCCGCATCCGCAAGGCCGAGGCCGAGGCAAAGGCCATCGAACTCGTCACCGAGGCCATCGGCCAGTCGAGCAACCCGGCCAACTACCTCATTGCCCAGAAATACATCACGATGATGGAGGAACTGGCCCACAACGACCAGACGAAGACCGTCTATCTGCCCTTCGAGGCCACGGGCGTGCTCGGCTCGATTGCAGGCATCAAGGAATTGTTCAAAGAAGGAAAATAATGATGAGAAGAAACATAATGAAATGGAGTATGCTGGCAATGGTCGGCATACTCCTTTCCGCCTGCTCGGAAAACTATTCTCGGGGCGAGAAAGTGGGAACGGTGATTGAATTTGCCGAGTCGGGACTGATTTGGAACTCGTGGGACGGCCGCCTGAACCTCACGCAGACGGGTATGAACACCGCCGGAGAACCATTCACGTTCTCGCTCGACAACGACCGCAATGACCAACAGAACCTCGTCGATTTGCTCTATCAAGCCCAGATTGAGGGCTGGAAAATCAAGGTGAAGTACCACAAGGTGATGGGCTGGAACTGGTTTGGCAACCGCGGACGTTCCGACTATTTTGTCGATGACGTGACCGTGCTCGACAAAAACTTTGCCAATCCGCTGAAAAACATCGGCGGAAGGCAGCAAGGCCAAGTTGTCGATACGATTTTCGTGGTTATCGACAAGTCGCAGTTGCGGCAAAAATAACTAATTGTAAACGTGAAGGCTGCCCTGCGCCGACGGCAGATATTTTACGCCCCACCAGCAAATCTGGAGCAGCACGAAGGCGAAAATCAGTAGCCAGTGGGCCACGCGAGGGCGGTGGCGCGGATATTTCCGGTAATGGACGTAGGCGAGGTAGGCAAACCACGTGATGGCGGCCCAAGTTTCCTTCGGGTCCCACGTCCAATAGTGTCCCCAGGCTTCTTCGGCCCAAAATGCGCCGAAAGTCATGCCGACGGTCATAAAAGCGAGGCCGACACCCACGAAATCGTCGATGAAATTCGCCACGCGGCTCTTTTTCCGAACCAAACCGACAACGGCCATCACCGTGGCGATGCCCAGAAACGTGTAGGCGAGCATATACGCCACGACGTGAGGCCCGAACCACGGCGACTGCAAGGCCGGCTGGAGCGTGTCTTTCTCTATCGCCAACTTGAAAACGGCGACATAAACCACGGCCAAAACCGCCAGCAGCGCGACCATCAGCCGGGAATGTCGCCCCCAGACACTGCCCATCAGCAGCAAAACGGCTCCGGCCAGCAGCAAATAGGCGCCCAGATAGACGGCGGGCTGCCACGGGTCGCGCACCAGTTCCAGAATGCTCGAGCGCGGCGTGGTTTCCTGCCCTGCGGCGTAACTGTACTGGTAAATCCGCCAGCCTTCGACCGTCGCAGGCTTGTTCACCTCCACAACGGTATGGAGCGACTCGCCGGTCTTCGTCCGAATCTGCAACTCCGAGGCGTATCGCTTCGGCGAGCCGTCGGCGTAGTTTTCCACGACGAATTGCTGCAACTCGACCGAAAACGGCAGATTCACCACGGCGTGCTCCCCATCGACGGCCTGCTGCTCGGGAATGCCCACCACAACGGCCATCTTCGCCCGCTGCAAGTGAAGACCGGCCATCGTTCCTGCCATCAGCACGATGAGCAGCCCGATATGAAACAGGTTTTTTCGTAAAATTCCCATAATGCCTTGCAAAGATAATCATTTTCTTCCGAAACTTGGCCAATTTTGAAATCTTTTCCGTAACTTTGCAAGTGAAATTGAACATCTGACGAAAGTGAATATCTGTATTGTAGCGGGCGCACGCCCGAATTTCATCAAGGTGGCTCCGCTGGTGAGAGCCATAGAAAACGCCTCGGCCCACGGTCGCGACATCGACTACACGCTGGTGTATGCCGGAGCCGAGAACGACCCCACGCTGGAGCCGACGCTCTTCGACGACCTCCAGATTCGTCCGCCGCACGTTTTCCTCGGCGTGACGTGTGAAAACCTGAACGAACTGACCGGACAGGTCATGTCGGCCTTCGAGTGCTATCTGCAAGAGCATCAGACCGATGTCGTGATTGTCGTGGACGACTTGGCCTCGACCATGGCCGCCGCGATTGTCACGAAAAAGCAGGGCATCACGCTGGCGCACATCGTGGCCGGAACGCGCTCGTTCGACATCAAGATGCCGAAGGAAATCAACCGGCTGGTCATCGACGGCCTTTCCGACCTGCTTTTCACGGCGGGAATGGGCGCCAACTCCATCGCCACGCGCGAGGGGGCCGAACTGTCGAAAATCTACACCGTCGGCAACATCCTGATGGACACGCTCCGATTCAATCGCGGCAGGCTGAAACAGCCCGCCGGATTCGGTTTCGAGCCGCAGTCGTACCTCGTTTTCACGCTCAATCGCAAGGCATTGCTGGCCGACCGCGAAAACCTGCGCCGAATGATGGAAGCGATGGCTGAAAACGCCGGCGGAATGCCCATCGTCGCCCCGTTGCGCGGAAAAGCCGCCGAAGTTGTCGGCGAATTGCTTGCCGACCTTCAACCCTCATCCTTCAACCCTCATCCTTCATCCTTCATCCTTCAACCCTCTCTCTCTTACCTCGAATTCGGCTGGCTGACGGCCAACGCCCGCGGCATCATCACCGACTCGGGCAATGTGGCCGAGGAAGCCACGTTCAACGGCATTCCCTGCATCACGCTGAACAATTACACGGAGCATATCGAAACCGTGAAAGTCGGCACAAACGAACTTGTGGGTGAAGACGCGCAGTTGCTCGGCGGAATGGTCGCTAAAATGGTGCGCGGCGAATGGAAAGAAAGCGCCCTGCCCGACCGCTGGGACGGTCGCACGGCAGAGCGCATC
>JAFUVC010000006.1 GCA_017483785.1 Prevotella sp. | reverse complement strand
GACCTTGATAAACAGGTCGTTTCCAGAGATTTTCGAGCCTGCGGCACGCATTCTCGGCTCTTGGTCTTGGTGCATTCTCGGCGTTCCGCCATTCTGATGCATACTGCCCGACACGACGACCTTCGTGGGCGACGACTTCACGGTGGTTCCGCCCGCCACGACCTGCGCCGCCGGCACGTTGAAAGTGCCGCTTTTGAGGGCGTAGAGCGTGTAGGTATATGTAATCGACGACGACGAAGTGGTGTGGCCGTTGGTCATCTGGAAACTCGACTGGGTAGAGGTGTAGGGGCCGGCGATAATCTCGGCCACGTCGGTGGAATGGATGCCCGACTTGAAGTCCTGCACGTCCTGCGTGTTCACGGTGTAGGCGATGCGGAAATTCTCGCCTGCCGACACCTGCGAGGGTGCCGACACGGTAATCTGCTGAGCGAGGGAAACGAGCAGAGACAGGTGGAAAATGAAAAGCGTCAAGAACGTTTTCAACATCCACTCACCCTCCCTTTCTCTGATATGTATTCTTTTTTTCATTCTTCACTCTTCATTTTTATCTTTTCGCTTCGGGCAACGCTCCGCTTACC
Organism: Prevotella sp.; assembly: GCA_017483785.1. Classification (GTDB taxonomy): domain Bacteria; phylum Bacteroidota; class Bacteroidia; order Bacteroidales; family Bacteroidaceae; genus Prevotella. The sequence goes on along the minus strand of JAFUVC010000006.1, from coordinate 21,391 downwards.
AGTTTTTCTGCAACCGACGGCGATTGGGGTGCTGCATGGATTTCTTCATGCGCTGCTGCGTCGCCTTTTCCTCCTGCATGGCCGCGTTGAGCAGTTGCTCGGCATTTTCCTTGCTCATCTGCTCCTTGGGCTGTTGTTTCTGCTGGTTTTGCTGCTGTTGCTGTTCGTTTTTCTCTTGTTCTTCCTTTTGTTCCTGCTTCTTGTTGTCGCCGCCTTGGTTTTGCTGCTGGTTCTGCTTCTGCTGGCGCATACACAAGGCAAGGTTATAGCGCGTCTCGTTGTCGGCAGGATTGTTGCGAAGACTCTCTTTGTAGGCCTCGATGGCCTCGCCATACATCTGGTGTTTCTGGCAAATCCAGCCCATGTTGTGGTAGGCCTGTGCCTTCCGCAGGGGCGAGGTGGTCAGTTTTCCGGCGTTTTCAAACTGCACGATGGCCGCAGAGTCTTTCTGCTGCATCATCAGTGCGCAACCGAGGTTGTAGAGGGCCTGCGGATTGCGCTGATTGGCCGCCTGCGCCTTCTGATACTCCACTTCGGCCTTGTCGTAGAGGCCCTGACGATAGAGTTTGTTGCCCTGACGGATATGCTGGCGGTCGGCCTGCGCGAAAGCACCTTGCGCAACGAACAGCAAGAGCAGGGAAACGGCGATTTTCGCCCCTCGGCGAACCTTGAAAAGCGACCATTTGCGCGTCATCGGGTTTTTGCTCTCGAGGATGCAGGCCTCGATGATGAGCAGCAAGAGCACGAGGATGCCGAAGGCCTGAAACTGCTCGTCGTATTCGCTGTAGATGACGCTGTCGGTCTCGCCCTTCTGAAGTTTCACGAGAGCGTCGTTGAGGCTTTCCTGCGCGTCGCTCGTGTTATCGACATGGATGTATTTTCCGCTTCCGGCCTGCGCCACCTGCTGACACATTTCCTCGTTCAAGGCCGTCATGACGACCTCGCCGCCGTCGTCGCGCATATAGCCGCCCTGCCCGTCGGGAATGGGACTTCCCTTCGTGTCGCCCACGCCGAGCACAAACACGTTGATGCCTCTTTTCTTCGCGGCCTGAGCGGCCTCCAGCGCCCCACCCTCGTGGTCTTCACCGTCGGTGATGACGATGACGGCGCGGCCGATTTTCTCCTGCTGCGTGAAACTGTTCGTGGCCAGCGTGAGCGCCCGCGCGATGTCGGTTCCCTGCATGTCGATGAGCGAGGGCTCGATGTTTTGCAGGAACATCTTGGCCGACACATAGTCGCTCGTGATGGGCAACTGCACGAAGGCGTCGCCGGCAAACACGATGAGGCCGATTTTGTCGTTGGTGAAATGGTCCACGAGGTTCTCCACGAGCATCTTGCTCTTCTGCAAGCGCGAGGGAACCACGTCTTCCGCGAGCATCGAGTTGCTGATGTCGAGGCAAATCACCGTTTCGATGCCGTTGCGCTTCTCGCGCGAGATTTTCGTGCCCATCTGCGGACGTGCCAGAATCACGATGAGCAGGGCCAGCGCGGCCTGCAACAGCCAGAATTTCAGCGACGGACGCACTCGTGACACGTCGGGCATGAGTTCCTTCAGCAATTCTAAGTCGCCGAACTTGCGCAGTTTCTTGATGCGCTGCCGCCAGCCCCAGAACCTGACGAGGGCCAGAACGGGAATCAGCAGCAACAGCCAGAGGTATATCGGATTTTCAAATCTAAACACAATTATTTATTTTACTATTTGACGATTTTACGATTTACTATTTACTATTTACAATGTACTATTTATTTTTCTATTTGACGATTTACGGAATCCTCCGCAGCACGGTCGTTCTCAGCAGAATTTCAAGCAGCAGCGCCACGAATGCGGCGATGGCGAAGGGCAGGAAGGCCTCATGGCGCTTCGAAAACTTCTTGACGTCCATCTTGCTCTTCTCGAGTTTGTCGATATCTTTGTAGATCTGCTTGAGTTCGTGGTTGTTCGTGGCGCGATAAAAGTTACCGTCGGTGGCTGCGGCGATGTCCGACAGCGTCTTCGTGTCGATTTCCACGGGAATGTTCACGTATTGCACGCCTCCGGCCACCGGCATCGGGTACGGCGCGGCCTTGTTCGTGCCCACGCCGATGGTATAGACGCGGATGCCGAGGCTTTTCGCTATCTGCGCGCTCGTCATTGGCGAGAGGTCGCCCATGTTGTTGGAGCCGTCGGTGAGCAGGATGACCACTTTCGACTTGGCTTTCGAGTTTTTCAGGCGCGAGACGGCGTTGGCCAGGCCCATGCCCACGGCCGTTCCGTCCGACATGAGTCCGCTGGCGGTGATGTCGGTGCGCACGCCCTGCAACAGGTTCAGCAGCGAGGTGTGGTCGGTGGTCATCGGGCACTGCGTGAAGGCTTCTCCGGCGAAAATCGTCAGTCCGATGTTGTCGTTCGGGCGGTCGGCGATGAACTCCGAGGCCACGCTCTTCGCGGCTTCCATGCGGTTGGGCTTCAGGTCTTCGGCCAGCATCGAGGTCGAAACGTCCATGGCGAGCATGATGTCGATGCCCTCGGTGGTGCGCTCGCTCCACGAATTGCGGGTCTGCGGGCGCGCCAGCACCACGACGAGCAGCGTGAAGGCCGCCAACCGCAGCAACATCGGCAGGTTGAGCAGTTTCATGCGCCAACTTTTCGGGGCGTAGCGATAGGCGTTGGTGTCGCCCATGCGCAGCGTTGGCTCGCTTTTCCTCCTGTACATGAAATACCAGAAAAGATAGGGTATCAGCAGCAGGAGCAGCAGGAAGTATTCTTTGTTCGCAAATTCCACTTTTCCGTTGTTTTTTTAAAGTAATTGAATGACGCTGTAGGCCACATAGACCACCACGGCGACGACGGCCACGGCGATGATTCCGAGCAGGGTCTTGATGACGAGCCGGTTCTGCTGCGTCTTCTTGTCGTCGTCGCTCAACTGGGGTTCCACGCGCTCTTCCGTGGGCTGGCCCTCTACCTTCGTCTGGTCGATGAAGTTGATGGCGTTGACCAGATTGCGGTCGTTTTCGCCCATGAGCGTCGAATATTTCGCAAATTTCACCAAGTCGGCGGTCTCGAAGAGGTCTTTCAACTCGCCAATCATCGTCTGGTCGCCGCTTTGCTGCAGGTTGTAGATGATTTCCGGCGTGGTCATTTCCATGGCGTTGAAGCCGAACCGCTCGTTGATGTACTGGCGGAGCGTGTCCGTCAGCCGCGTGTAGTATTCTTTCTGGTCTTCCGAGGCGGTCATGTGGTCGGCCTTGATCTGGTCGATGGCCTTCATGGCGCGCTGGTGGGGAAGTATTTTCTTGATGATGCGGATGCTCGCAATGATGGGCTTGTTGGCTTTCAGGCGCAACAGCAGCCACACCGCCGCCAGACACAGCACCACGACGAGCACGCTCAGCCAGAACAGCCGGCTCCACTCGCTCCAGAGGAAGGGATTGTCCTGCACGTCCTTCGGCGGGAAAAACTCGTTGGGATGCAGCGTGTCCACATCAACCGTGATGACTTTCAGGGCGAGTTGCTCGCCTTTGTAGGGCTTTCCATCGACTTTCACCTCGACGGGCGGCAGCGCATAGAGATTTTCGTCGAAACTCGTCACCGTGAGCCGTTGCGAAAAGCTCACTTGGCCGTCGTCGGCCTGCGCCGTGTCCTTTTCAATGGCCAGCAACTCCACGCCGGGCACCAGATAGGTCTTCGGCTTCCATTCGGGGAAAACCACCTGAGCGCCCTCGCGAGCCGTCACCGTCACCGTCATGTGGGCCTGCTCGCCGATGAGAATGCCCACGGAGTCGATTTTCTGCTCCACGCTGACGTTCTGAGCCTCAACGCCGGTCAGCGTTGCCATCAGAAATCCGAATATGTATAAAATCTTCTTCAATTCAATTTCTCTTTTTAAACAGCATCATCAGTGCTTTCACATAGTCTTCGTTCGTCGCCACCGAGGTCCAATCGACGCTGCTCTTGGCGAAGGTCTGCTTCAGCCGCTCCTGACGCTCCATGAAATAGCGCGTGTGGGCATGGCGGAACTTCGCCGAACTCGTGTCGATGACCATTTCGTGGCCCGTTTCGGCGTCGCGCACCTTCATCAGGCCGATGTCGGGCAGCATTTTCGCCCGCAGGTCATAGACCTGAATGGCCACGATGTCGTGCTTGCGGTTGCCGATGGTCAGCGCGTGCTCGAGGTTCTTGCCGTCGCCAGCCACCTCGGGCTGCTCGTAGAAGTCGCTCAGCATGAAGGCCGTGCAGCGGCGCTTCATGACCTGCGAGAGGAACTCCACCGCCATCGCCACGTTCGTGCGCCTGCTCTCGGCCTTGAAGTCGAGCATCTCGCGAATGATGTAGAGGATGTGCTTGCGGCCTTTTTTCGGCGGAATATACTTCTCGATGCGGTCGGAGAAGAAGACGACGCCAATCTTGTCGTTGTTCTGAATGGCCGAGAAGGCCAGCGTGGCCGCGATTTCCGCCGCCATGTCGCGCTTCATCTGGCGCTGCGTGCCGAAGTCGAGCGAGCCGCTGACGTCAACCAGCAGCATCACGGTGAGTTCGCGCTCCTCCTCGAACACCTTCACATAGGGCCGGTGGAAGCGCGCCGTCACGTTCCAGTCGATGTCGCGCACGTCGTCGCCGAACTGATATTCGCGCACCTCGGAAAAGGCCATGCCGCGCCCCTTGAAGGCCGAGTGATACTGGCCTGCAAAGATGTTCGAGCTTAATCCGCGCGTCTTAATCTCGATTTTCCGGACTTTTTTGATTAAATCTTGCGTTTCCAATCGTAAATCGTCAATCGTAAATTGTCAATTGTAAATTGTAAATTGTCAATTGTTAAGGTACCTCCACCTTATTTATAATTTTCGACACGATTTCCTCGCTCGTGATGTTCGACGCCTCAGCCTCGTAACTCAGGCCGATGCGATGGCGCAGCACGTCGTGGGCCACGGCGCGCACGTCTTCGGGCACCACATAGCCGCGACGCTTGATGAACGCATAAGCGCGGGCGGCCTTCGCCAGATTGATGCTGGCACGGGGCGAGCCGCCAAACGTAATCATGTCTTTCACCTCGGGCAGGCCGTAGCGGTCGGGATAGCGCGTGGCAAACACGATGTCGGCAATGTACTGCTCGATTTTCTCGTCGATATAGACGTCGCCCACCACACGGCGCGCACGCAGGATTTCCTCGGCCGTCGTCAGGGGCTTCACCTCGGGCAGCGAGCCGGCGAGGTTCTCGCGGATGATGAGTTTCTCCTCCTCGAGCGACGGGTAGCCAATGACCACCTTCAGCATGAAACGGTCCACCTGAGCCTCGGGCAACTGGTAGGTTCCCTCCTGCTCTATCGGGTTCTGCGTGGCCATCACGAGGAACGGGTTGGGCAGCGAAAAAGTCTTCTCGCCAATCGTCACCTGATGCTCCTGCATGGCTTCGAGCAGCGCGCTCTGCACCTTCGCCGGCGCGCGGTTGATTTCGTCGGCCAACACGAAATTGGCAAACACCGGGCCGCGCTTCACCTGAAAATTCTCTTCTTTCTGCGAGTAGATCATCGTGCCGATGACGTCTGCGGGAAGCAGGTCGGGCGTGAACTGAATACGGCTGTAGTCAGCGTCGATGAGTTGCGCCAGCGTCTTGATGGCCAGCGTCTTAGCCAGTCCGGGAACGCCCTCGAGCAGGATATGCCCGTCGCTCAACAGTCCGATGAGCAGCGAATCCACCAGATGGCGCTGCCCCACGATGACGCGGTTCATTCCCGTCACCAGATTCGTCACGAAACCACTCTCTTGTTCTATCCGCATATTCAACTCGCGGATATCGATTGATTCTGCCATAATTTTCTTCGATTGTTATATTTTCGTACAAATTTAGTGCAAAATTACAACAATCTCGGCAGAGTGACGAATCTTTCCTACCTAAATAATATTAAAAAAGATTGCAAACCGTAAATCAGAACAGCGTGGTCAGCATGAAAACCCAGTGGGCGACGAAGGCCGCGACAAGGCCGCCGATGGTGTGGGAAAGCACGGCTTTCGACGTGAGTTCGCGGTAGCCCAGCGAGTCGAGCATGGCGGTATGGGTGCTCAAAAAGCCGCTCCAGCACATGCCGATGGCGGTGAAGACGGCAATGGCGTTGCCGTCGATCCAGCCGTTGGCCATGAAACTCGGAATCAGGCCCAAAGCAGCGCCCACAGCACCGAGTGCAGTAATCGGGAAGGCAATCTGATGGGGGTCGGAGAAGCCGAACAGCCACTCGAACACCACGTTGATTTTCGAGGCGAGCCACGGCAGCAGTTCCGTGCCCTCGTAGGCGGCGCCGGTGTAGGTTCCGTCGGCCGACGGGCCGAACGTGAGCACCATCACGAGCGTCGAGATAATCAGCACGCCCGGAATGATGGCCAGACCGATGTCCACGCCCGAGCGACCGCCGTCGAGCAGCGAGTTCAGGATGCGCACGAACATCGATTTCGGCTGTTCTTCGTCTTCATTTTTCGCCACGAGCGTGTCTTGTCCGTGGTGTGCGTGGTCGGTTGCGGCCTCGTTCAGGTAGTTCGGATAGGCTTTCAGCACGAAATGCTGCATGAATCGCGTGGAGACGATGCAGCCCGTGAAAGCGCCGAACAAACCGATAATCGGCTCCTTGAAAAAGCCCTGTCCAATCATGAAAACGATGACGATGAGGCCCATGCCGAAGGCCGTGCCGAAGTTCGTGAGCGAAATGAACTGGTATTTCTTAAAATAACTGGCGAAATGCTTGTCTTTCGAGAGCGTGATGATGGCCGGATTGTCCGACAGAAACGTCAGCACGGCACCCAGCGAGGCCACGCCCGGCAGGTTGAAAAGCGGGCGCATCAGCGGTCGCAGGAGTTTTTCGAGCATATCGACGACGCCGAATTCCACGAAAATCTTACCGATGGCACCCGTCAGCACGCAAATGGCCATCAGGTAGAAACAGGTGTTGAGCAACAGGTCGTGGGCCGTGTGCATGACGGTGTTCAGCATGGGTGCAGCACCCATTTTCCAGGCTAACAAGCCAAACAGTCCGACCACGATGGCCAGACAGATGATGCCGGAGCGATAGCGCATTATTTTTTTCATCGTTTCCTATGTGAATTGAGCTTAAAGTTTCGTTTTCAGTCGCCACGTCAGTCCCACGTCAACGACCGACTGCTTGTTGCGCAGCACGCCGTCGGGATTGGTGTTCGTGCCGGTGACGTAACTGTAGTTGGCATGAAGGCGCAGGCGGTCGTCGGCCAGCGGATAGAACTCCACGCCACCGCCGAATCGGGTCAGTTCCGAGCCTGACGTCACGGTGTAGTCGCCGTCGTTGTCGGTGTTGTTCACGTCGTAGGTCACCTTCGCAAACACGTTCACTTTCTTCGTCGGCATATACGACACTTCGGCCATCACCGAGCAGTCTTTCAGCAGGAAAGTCTGGTGGTCGGTGGCGCGGTTCATGAAGTCGATTTCGGCCTTCAACTGGTCAGAAACCTTCACTTCATTGCCGAGGGCTATGTAGTTGATATACTTTCCTTTAGCGTATTCAATCATGTTCACCGACCAGAGCGTTGAGAGGAAGCCGTGCTTGCCCATCCAGAGCAGGTTGTAGGAATAGACGTCGCGATTCTGCGCGAAATTTCTGAACGGACTTTCGCACACCTGAAAAATCAGTTGGTCGGCATCGTTGTTGAAGTGATATGCCGCACTCACGCCCCACTCGTAGCACGGAACCTGCTGCCAGAATTCCGAGCAGAAATAGAGGTCGATGGGCGCGCGGTCGTATTCGTAGCCACCGATGTAAACAATCTGCTTACCTGCCGAGAGCGAGAGCCAGTCGGTGGCGCGCCAGTCGAGATAGAGGAAGTCTGTGGCATTGAAAAAACTGCTGTTCAGGCTGGTTTTGTTCAGCCGGTGGCGAAAGGCGTAGGAAAGGTTCTTCGTCAGGTTGCCCGTCATCATGAAATTCAGGAATTTTCCCTTGAATCCCGTCTCGTCGTCAACGACGTCGCCATCGACATATTCGCGCTGATAGTCGCCCCGCGCCTCGAAGCGCAAGTTCAGTTTTCCGGTTTCCTGTGCCTGCGAAAATGTGCTGAACGCGAGGGCGCAGCAAGCCACGAGCACACGATTTTTCAGTAGCGTCATAAGTTGTTAAATTTTCAGTTATTAAATTTTCGTGCAAAGGTAATGCAATAAATTGAAAAATATACAAGTTTTTTGCGAAATTTTTACATTAAGAATATTTAACAGAAGATTTTCCATTTTATTATGTATAATGTGGGATTTTTTTCGTAATTTTGCACCGATTTTTCGTGTATTTTTCGTTATTCTACTGATTTTCAATCAGTTATAGCGATAAGTTGCGCGATTTCTACAAGAGTTTAAGCATTAAAAGTTAGGAGATAGAAAGGATGAGACAACTAAAAATTCAGAAAAGTATTACAAACCGTTCGAGCGAGGCTCTTGACAAGTATCTTGTAGAGATTGGCCGTGCCCCGTTGATTTCCATCGACGAAGAAATTGAACTGGCGCAGAAAATCAAGAAAGGCGGCCCGGAGGGCGAGCAGGCCAAGAACAAACTCGTGACGGCCAACCTGCGCTTTGTGGTTTCGGTGGCCAAGCAGTATCAGCACCAAGGACTTACGCTGACCGACCTCATCGACGAGGGCAACATCGGCCTGATTAAGGCCGCCCAGAAGTTCGACGAGACGCGCGGATTCAAATTCATCTCCTACGCCGTGTGGTGGATTCGCCAGTCGATTCTGCAGGCCATTGCCGAGCAGAGCCGCATCGTGCGCCTGCCGCTGAATCAGGTGGGTTCGCTCGGCAAAATCAACCACGAAATCAACAAGTTTGAGCAGGAATTCCAGCGCCAGCCGTCGGTTTCGGAACTGGCCGAGGCCACGAAACTCGACGAGGAGAAAATCGGCCAGTCGATGATGGCCGACGGCCACCACGTTAGCATCGACGCCCCGTTCCAGGACGGCGAAGACAACTGCATGCTCGACGTGATGCCCTCGGGCGACGACAGCCGCACCGACCGTCAGGTTGACCACGAGTCGATGGCGCTCGAACTGAACTCCGTGCTGAACAAGGTGCTCAAAGAGCGCGAAATCACGATTATCCGCGAGTGTTTCGGCATCGGATGCCCCGAAAAGGGACTTGAGGAAATCGGCGACCGGCTCGGCCTGACCCGCGAGCGCGTGCGCCAGATTCGCGAGAAGAGCATCGCCAAACTGCGCGACTCGGGCAACGCCCGCATCCTGATGAAATATCTTGGATGAGGCCATTCAGACGCATTCTTACTACACTGCTGACGGCGCAGATGGTTCTGGCCGTGAGCGGAGCAAAAAAGGCAGCATCGGGTGAAGACTCGGTGCTGCTTAGTCGTGTGTTCACCTATGCCGCACGCATGGAAACGCCGAAAACCGACAGCTGCACGTATGCCTACAGCCGATTTCTCATCAGCACCGACCGCAGAAACATACTCCTGATGGCCGTGCCGACGATGTATGGCATTGCACGGGGGAAAACGAGGCAGTTCGCAGGCGAGTCCATCGAGAAAATCACCATCGACAGCACGGGAACCGCCAACGAGGAGCGCATTCTGGAGGTGAACACCATTCGCCACGGGAAAAGCGCACTCTCCACCCTCAGCCAGTATCTGACGCCGACCATCTACGGCGAAACCATCCTCGAGGGCAACCTGCTCTCGCCCTTCTACGGGAAAAACCAGCGATTCTACCGCTACCGCTTCATACATCTCGACGCCCACCACACCCGCATCACCTTCAAGGCGAGGGTTGACAACACGCAACTCGTGTCGGGCCGCGCCACCGTCGAAAACGCAACCGGACGCATCATCGACACCGACCTCTACGGCGAGTTCGACATGGTACGCTTCCGGCTGACGGTGGAAATGGGAAAGGAGACGCTCCTGCCGTTGCGATGCAACCTGATGGGCCAGTTCAAGTTTCTCGGCAGCAAGATTTCGGCCAACAGAGCCGTCCACTACCGCATCAACATCGCCCAGCCGCTGCCCGAAGGCGAGGAACTCCCGCTGCCGGAAACCGAGGCGCTCATGAACAAAATCCGCCCCCAGCCGCTGCCCGACGTGGAACAGCGCATCATCGACGGCTACTATCGCGAAAAAGAGCAACAGGCCGCGCTGCAAGCCGCCGACACGACGGAAACCGCCAGAAAGAAAGACTTCGCACGCATGGTCTGGAACGTCGTGGAAAGGCCCTTCATCAACCGGTTCAGGTCGAATTTCGGGGCAAACAACGAGGGATTCCTCCGCATCAACCCCATTCTGAACCCTCTGTACATGAGTTACAGCGACCGCCGAGGATTCGTCTATAAGTTTGAACTCAGGGCAGGCTACGAATTCACGCCCAACCGCGACTTGACCATCAGGCTGAAGGCAGGCTACAGTTTCAAGCAGCGGCAGTTCTACTACTACATCCCCTTCCGATTCAACTACAACAAGCGTCGCCACGCCTATTTCGGCATAGAAATCGACCACGGACGCCACATCTACAACTCGGCCATCGAGCAAGACTTCGCGCAGGAAATCATCGACTCGCTCGGCAACATCGGACAGAAACTGAACTATTTCCGCGACACCTACATCAACATTTACAACAACTACGACATCTCCGACAAGTGGAGTTTCAACGTCGGAATGACCGTCCACAGGCGCAGGGGAATCACGCCCGAAGCCTTCAGAAACCTCGGTTTGCCCTCGGTCTATCACTCCACCGCACCCCGCGTAGAACTCCAATACCGTCCGCTGGGCTGGAAAGGCCCCATTCTGACACTCGACTACGAGCGCGGCATCAAGAATTTCATCGGCTCCGACACCAACTACGAACGCTGGGAAATCGACGGCTCCTACATCCACGCCCTGCCACGCCTGCAAACATGGTCGATGCGGCTTGGCGGCGGATTCTACTCGAAACGGTCGGGCCAGCAATACTTCCTCGACTTCGCCAATTTCCGCGAAAACAACCTCCCGGGCGGCTGGAACGACGACTGGAGCGGCGATTTTGAACTGCTGAGCAGCACGTGGTACAACAGTTCGCGCTACTACGTCCGCACGAACGGCACCTACGAGTCGCCCCTCCTGCTCACGAGCCGGCTGCCGTGGGTGGGCCATTTCATTGAAATGGAGCGGTTCTATCTCGGCGCCGTCGTGGCCGAAGAACTGCGCCCCTACGTGGAACTGGGCTATGGGTTCACCACGCGCCTGTTTTCCGTGGCCGCCTTCGTGGGCAGCAGAAACGGCCGCTTCGAGAGTTTCGGATGCTCGTTCGGATTCGAACTGTTCAGGAAATGGTGATTAAAACCATATTTTCCAAAAAATATATAAAAAATGGAAGTCTTTGGAATTTATTCCAAAAACTTTTGTACCTTTGCCGAAAAGGTATAAAAAGGAATCTGGTATCGTTGTATTTGCCGATATGTGACAGCATATTGGTATTCGACAATACGAGAGGTGAGGCTAAACTCATTGCAAAGAAAACAGCCGAAACGTGTATGTTAGAAGTAGTCAATCAAAAAATGTGGAACCAAATATCAAAAATAATATGAGTGAAATAGAATTTGAAACTAAAGTATGCGAGGGATTAAAAATTACCTACCGAAAAGTCGTAGAGAAACATCGCCGCGACAATCAGCCGCTAATTTTCAGCGAGAATGGCATCGTGAAGTTCGTGGATCCGCACACGGTGCAGATTTGAATAAAGACGAACTTTTATGCTTTAATCGACCCCAAGTCAATCCAATATAATTCGCTAAATTTGCCCCGGATGATTAAATTCAGCGACTATAGTAAGCACGTCTATACCTACGACGCCTCTGGCAGGAAACTCCGCGCGGAGTATCATGTGCCCGTCGTGGTGGCTGCCGAGCCGCAGGTGTTGCAGGAGGAGGTGTTGTTGCCGATTGAGATGCTGGAGCAGCCTTTCGAGGAGCAGCCCGAAGAACTGCAAATGGCTGAAGACACGGAGCAAGTGCCTGCAGAGCAGCCGTTGGACTGGGAGCAGGAGCTGATTCAGGAGTGGGAAGAGCCTTGGCAGGAGTTTGAGCAGACGATGGAGCCGTTCATCTGCATCATGCCGCCGCAGCCGCCAGACGATGAAATCGTCATCGACGAGCCGATTTGGGACGAGCAGCCCGTCATCGACGAAGTTCCCTGCGACGTGACCGCCATCGACTACTGCGGCAATTTCTCGGAAAATCCCAAAAAACAAAAATAAAGCGGGCTAAACTTTGCAGTTTAGCCTTTTTTGTGTAAATCATCAAAAGTATTGAATGAAATTTGGTTTTTCGCACGCTTTTTTGTAACTTTGCAAAAACTATTCCTAACAATCGGACATTTGGAAATAATTACATGAAAAAAACAATACTTTTTACGATTCTGATGATGAATTTCGCCTTTGTTTGGGCACAGAAAGCCGAATTATCAAATATTTCGGGCATGATAACCGACAATTATGGCGAAAGACTTGTCAATGCTGTTGTTTATTTTTATCCCGAGACAGACTCCGTGAAGCATTTTCCCTGTATCTGCGATGCAGACGGCTATTATAGCATACAACTGCCCAAAGGCGAGTATCGTTATGCCATTTCCTATATGGAACAGCAATTTCGGAATGCCCATTTTCGGGTAGATGCCACCAAAGACAGCGTCAGCATTCCGACAATCGTGCTTGATTTAAAAGACGTGGTTCTCGGCGAGGTGGTGGTCAAGGGCAGCCGGCCTTTCGTGACATATCGCGGAGGCAACGCGGTGTATAACCTTGCAGCCCATCGCGGCGCAGCAGGCGGCACTGTGCTTGACGGGCTGAGATTCATTCCCGGAATGCAGGTTGACGGCGAAGACGGCCTTTCTGTGTTTGGATTCTACAAACTAAGCGTGGCTGTCAACGGCCGGGTGCTGAAACTCTCTGACGAACAAGTGAAAGCCTATCTTTCTACGTTTGCCACGACAGATATTGAACACGTGGAACTGATTCGGAATCCCGGGCCAGAATACGGGAATCTGAGCGGTGCCGTACTGAATGTTGTCACGAAGGAAAAAGCCGACGAGGGCGTTAATGCCTTTCTCTCGGCAAGCCTTGTCTATCGGAAGATGCTTTCGGAGCAGGCTAACGGTCGAGTGAACATCAACAAGGGGAAATGGCGAAATTTCGTGGCCTATAATTTCACGGACAAGCGCAGGCAAGAAACGCTGGACACCTCAATTAGTAACGACACAACCATCGTTGACCCACGGCGAAGTCATCTGCTCAAACTGGGCAGCGAACTTCAGATTGCCCCAAAACATCTGGCAGGAATTCGCATTTACGGCACGAAATCGACCGAGCAGCTTGAAAACACGCCACAACTGTCTGTCAATACGAAAAGGCTTGGCAGCGGCGCCAATCTCTACCACAGCATCAGCAGCAAGACGCTGACGTGGAACTTCAACGCCGACTATGCCTACAGAGACAGCAAGAGCACATATCGGAATGATGACGATGTGACACGCAACTTAAAGGACATTTTCCACTACTGGAAAGCATCCACCAGCATTTTATATCAATTTACTCCGGCCGTGACGGGGCAAGTGGGCGGTTCGTGGACAAAATCAGACCTTGAAACGCGTTCTGAAAGCCATCAGACAAGCACGATTTATGACTATACTGAAAAAACGCTGTCGGCATTCGTCACACTGCGCTATCGCAGCCAGTTGATAGATGCCTACGGAGGCATTCTGGGAAACTACGAGGACTGGTCGTATCAGGGCTTTTCACCCGACGATAACGGAAAATACTTCTGGGCATGGCAGCCGTATTTCAGCATTACCTATAATTTGTCACAAAACCACAGGTTCACAGCCAATTTCCAGACCTATTATCATCACCCGAGTTTCCGCGACATACAGCCTTACATATCGTCTTCGTCGTCTGTTCTCAAAAGAATGGGAAACCCTCGCTTGAGCAATAGCACACGCTATAACCTTTCCCTAAATTACACGTTCAGTAGGGCTGCGATGCTCGAAATCAACCTCTCATCTGAGAAGAATCCCATCACAGAAACCATCGTTCATGAAAACGGCGACTATTACATCGGCAAAATCAATCTGGAAAACAGCAAATATCTCCGAATTTTAGCAGGCGCGCCCATTCCCATCATATCAAGGGAAAATGGATTGTCGTGGCTTACGACAAATTATATAGCCTACCACTGGCAAAAAGACAAGGGCCTCGTAAGCGGCACGCCCTACAAACACGATTTCCATGCATTTTACGTTCAACACAAGCAATCTGTCTATTTGCCGGACGATTGGGCTTTTGAGGCTCAGGCGACATATTACAGCCCGCTCACGGCAGGGCTCTATTTGATGGAGAAGCAATGGTGGATAGACTTTGTCGTCAGCAAACGAGTGGCCGGCTGGAAATTCTCCCTGTCGGGCTACGACCTCTTCAACACAAACATTGCAAAAGGACGCATTGCAGGGCTGGACGCTCCCATTTACTTCACCAAAAACTGGCACAGCCCGAAAATCACCCTTAGCGCAAGCCTGACATTAGGCAACAAGAAACTGAAAACCTCAAACCGCAAGGATGCAGATGTCGATAGCCGCTTGAAACAGTCTGCCGACGAAAGCATTACAATAGGAGAAAAATAAAATGAACAAACCTCTGACCGTCTATAAAGCCAGCGCAGGCTCGGGAAAGACCTTCCGGCTGGCTCTGGAATACATCAAACTGCTCATCGGCGACCCGTCGGCCTACAGGCGAATTCTCGCCGTGACCTTCACCAACAAGGCCACCGAAGAGATGAAAATGCGCATCCTGACGCAACTCTACGGCATCAGCCGAGGGCTCGGCGACCGCGACACGCTCGACTACATCAACATCATTGCCAAGGAGTTGAACGTAGGCGAGGAAACCGTCAGGCAGCGCGCTGCCACCGCCCTGAACAACCTGCTCCACAACTACAGCTATTTCCGCGTGGAAACCATCGACTCGTTCTTCCAGAGCGTGTTGCGCAACCTTGCCCGCGAACTCGACCTGACGGCCAACCTGCGCGTGGAACTCAACGACCGCGAGGTGGAGCAGCAGGCCGTCGATGAACTCATCGAGAGCCTGAGCGCGCAGAGCATGGAACTGTCGTGGATTATGGGGTATATCCAAGAAAACATGGAGGACGACAAGTCGTGGAACGTCATCGGGCAAATCAAGAAATTCGGCGAAAACATCTTCAAGGATGTCTATAAACTGGAGCACGAGCGGCTCAACGAGGTTCTGCACAACAAGGATTTCTTCAAGTCGTACGTTGGCAGGCTGAACGCCATCAAGAAAGACGCTGAAAACGAACTTCTCGAGTTGGCCGAGGCGTTTTTCAGCAAACTCGGCCAGCACGGGCTTTCCATCGCCGACTTCTCCAACGGAGAGCGTGGCGTGGCCGGCTATTTCGTGAAACTCCAACGGGGCATTTTCGACGACAAAGTGCTTACCGAAACCGTCAAAACGGCTCTGGACGACCCCATGAAATGGCTGAAAAAGGCCGACCAAGTGGCCGGTTCGCCGCTCTACGAGGCCGTCACGGGCGATTTCGACCCGCTTCTGCACGAAGCCGAGAAGAAACGGCCGAAGTGCTACAGGCTGTATAAGTCGGCCCAACTCACGCTGCGCCACCTGAACCAACTGCGCCTGCTGAACAGCATCGACAAGCGCGTCCACGAAATGAACAAGACCGCCGGCCGGTTCCTGCTCAGCGACACGCAGGCCCTGCTCAACCTGCTCATCAGCGAGTCGGACTCGCCGTTTATCTTCGAGAAAATCGGCACGCAACTCGACCACATCATGATTGACGAGTTTCAAGACACGAGCGTCATCCAATGGAAGAACTTCAAGGTGCTGCTCCGCGAGTGCATGAGCCGCGAAAACGCCTTCAACCTCATCGTGGGCGACGTCAAGCAGAGCATTTACCTCTGGCGGGCGGGAGACTGGCGACTGCTCAACGACATTGAGCAGCAGTTTGCCGAGAACCAAATCAAGGCCATTCCGATGCAGACCAATTTCCGCTCGGAAAAGCACGTCATCGACTTCAACAACGCCTTTTTCGACATTGCCAAAGACATGGAATGCAAGGCCATCGGCGAAGAAAACGCGTCGGGCGCACAGCAGTTGGAAAAAGCCTATGCCGACGTGGAGCAACGGCTCGGAAAAGCGAAAAACGACGAGGGCTTCGTGCAGATTGAACTGCTCGACGACAAATCCTACGCACAGCGAACCTTCGAGAAAATCAAGGAAACCATTGCCGACTTGCTCGGCAGCGGCGTGAATCCGAAAGACATTGCCATTCTCGTGCGAGCCAACCAGACGATTCAAGACATTGCCGACTTCATGATGGACGAGATGCCCGACGTGAGGCTCGTTTCCGACGAAGCCTTCCGGCTGGACGCCTCGCTCGCGGTGAACGTGCTCGTGGAGGCCATGCGCGGCCTCTCGCAGCCCGAAAACATGATTGTCAGAGCCCATCTGGCCAAGACCTATCAGCAGAAAATCCTCGCCACAGACCTCAGCGACAGCCGCCTCTTCCAAGACATCGACGACATCAACTCGCTGCTGCCGAAGGCTTACACCGACGAGGCCGACGCGCTCCGCACGCTCCCCATCTATGAACTCTGCGAGCAACTTTACAAGATTTTCAGCCTCGAGCGCGTGGCGAACCAGAGTGCCTACGTCTGCGCCTTCTACGACCGCATGAACAAATTCCTGGCCGACAACATGGCCGACCTCGACATGTTTCTCGAGGCGTGGGACGAGGAAATCCACAAGAAAACCATCCAGAGCGACAGCATCGACGGAATCCGCCTGCTCACCATCCACAAAAGCAAGGGACTGGAGTTTGAAAACGTGCTCATGCCCTTCTGCGACTGGCGACTGGAGCGCTCGACGCTCATCTGGTGTCGCCCGGGAGAAGACGACACGCCCTTCAACGAACTGCCGCTCATTCCCATCGACTACAGCGCGTCGCAGATGCGCGGAACCATCTTCGACAACGATTATCAGCACGAACACCTGCAAAACACCGTCGATAACCTCAATTTGCTCTACGTGGGCTTCACCCGAGCGCGCCAAAACCTCTTTGTCATCGGAAAAAAGGGCCAGAAAGGCATTCGCTCGCAACTGATTGAGGACGTGCTGGCCAAACTTCCCGAAACACTCCCCGACTGCACGCTTACCGACGAAGCCGACTGCACGCTGTTCACCTTCGGCCAACCCACCCACAAGACCAAAACCGAGGACGAATCGGAAAACATCTTCCGAAAGCCCGCCACGCCCGTGGAAATCAGGATTGAGTCGTTTGAAAACAAGGCGAAATTCCGCCAGAGCAACAGCAGTCGCGCATTCGTGGGCGACGAGCAGGCCGACGAGCAACAAAACGCCTACATCCAACTGGGCAGCGTGCTCCACGCCATCCTCTCCACGATTCGCACCACGGCCGACATTCCACGCGCTTTGCAGCAGTTGGAAATGGACGGCGTGCTCTACGACAACATCATCACCCGACCGAAACTCGCCGCCATGCTGAAAGAGCGGCTCGAACATCCGCAAGTGGCCAACTGGTTCTCAGAACGCTGGCACTTGTTCAACGAATGCGCCATTCTCTACACCGACCCCGACGACGGCCAAGTCAGGCAAAAACGCCCCGACCGCGTCATGACCGACGGAAGCGAAACCATCGTGGTCGATTTCAAGTTTGCCTCGCCCGACAACGCCCATCACCGGCAAGTGAGCCACTACGTGGAACTGCTCAACCGAATGGGTCTGCCCGGCGTCAGAGGCTACCTCTGGTACGTCTATAGCAACCGAATCGAAGATGTCAAAAACCCGTAAAAATCCTTTGAAATAATGAAAAGTTTCTTAGCATACGTCGCCGACGACCTCATCCGAAAATTCGGAACCGATTTTTCGCGCGTTGCCGTCGTTTTCCCCAACAAGCGAGCCGCCCTGTTCCTCAACGACCACCTCGCCCGAAGCGCAGGAAAGCCCATCTGGAGCCCCACCTACATCACCATCAGCGACCTCTTCCTTCGCCACAGTTCGCTGACCGTAGCCGACCCCATCAAACTGGTCTGCGACCTGCACAAGGTCTTCAACGAGGTCACGGGAAAAGACGAAACGCTCGACCAATTCTACGGCTGGGGCCAACTACTCATTTCCGACTTCGACGACGTGGACAAAAACCTGGCCGATGCCTCGAAAGTGTTCGCCAACATCAGAGACATCCACGAACTCGACGGCGTAGCCTACCTCAGCGAGGTGCAGAAGGCCGCGCTCGCCCAGTTCTTCAGCAATTTCACGCCGCAGCACGACACCGCCCTGAAGCAGAAATTCCTGACGCTCTGGAACAACCTCGCCACCATCTACACCAAGTTCAACGCCCGACTCGAAGCGCAGGGACTGGCCTACGAAGGTGCCATCTACCGCCGCGTGGCCGACGACGAAAACTTGGCGTGGAACTACGACACCTACGTCTTCATCGGCTTCAACATGCTGCACAAAGTGGAGCAACGGCTTTTCAAGAAACTGAAAAACGAGGGAAAAGCCCGTTTCTACTGGGATTTCGACGAATATTTCATGACCCAGGGCAACGAAAGCGGACATTTCATCAGCCAATACCTCGGCGACTTCCCCAACGAACTCGACAACGCCAATCCCGACATCTACCGCAACATAGCGCAACCGAAAGACATCGCCTACATCTCTGCCCCCACCGAGAACGTGCAGGCGCGCTATGTGGGCCAATGGCTGCGCGAAAAAGGGAAAAAACGCATCGACGACGGACGGAAAACCGCCATCGTGCTCTGCAACGAGAGCCTGCTGCAAGCCGTGATCCACAGTCTGCCGTCGGAAGTGGAAAACGTCAACATCACGACGGGCTATCCGCTCTCGAAAACGCCGTTTGCAACGCTCACGAACGCGCTCATCGGCTACCAGACGGTCCCGTCGCCGCAAAACTGGAAACGGCTGCTCCGACATCCTTACGCCAAGCATTTCATCGACGACGACCAGAAAATCGCCATCCAGCCGCCGACGCGACAGGAAAAACAGCCCGAGGCACTGGCGCAGTGGATGGCCGACATCTTGCAACACATCGGCACGCAGGCACAAGACGAGGCTGAAGACCCGTTTTTCCAAGAGTCGCTTTTCCGAACTTACACGCTCGTGAACCGGCTGCTCCAACTGCTCCAGAACGGCGACCTCGGGGCCGACGCTGCCATCTTCCGCCGACTGCTCAACCAACTCCTTTCCTCGACCACCATTCCCTTCCACGGCGAACCCATCGAGGGACTGCAAATCATGGGCGTGCTCGAAACCCGAAACCTCGACTTCGACCATGTGCTCGTGCTCTCGTGCAACGAGGGAAACATGCCCAAGGGCCTCGGCGACGCGTCGTTCATCCCCTACTCCATCCGCAAGGCCTACGACCTGACCACCATCGACCACAAGGCCGCCATCTACGCCTATTATTTCCACGCCCTGCTCCAGCGCGCCACCGACGTCACCCTGCTCTACAACAACGCCACGGAAGACGGAAATCGGGGCGAAATGAGCCGGTTCATGCTCCAATTCATGGTGCAGAATCCCTCGCAAAATATCGCGCGCAAGCAACTCCTCACGCCGAATGCCCACCAGCCGTCGGCCGTCGGCCCCGTCGAGAAAGACGACATCGTGCGCCGCCAACTCGACACCGTCACGAGGCTCTCGCCCACCGACCTCAGCCACTATCTGCGCTGCCAACTCCTGTTCTATTATAGTAAGGTGGCGGGCATCAAAGAGCCGAATCAAGACGACGACCAGACGCTCGACACCCGCGTTTTCGGAAACATTTTCCACAGGTCGGCCCAACTCATCTACGACGAACTGAAGAAAAAATCGCCCATCGTCAACAAAGACGACCTCAAAGCCTATCTCGACGACCCGCGAATGGTTGAAAAAGCCGTCGATCAGGCGTTTCGCGAAGAACTCGCCGTCGCCGCAGCCGACCACTACAACGGCCTGCAAATCATCAACCGGCGCGTCATCATCGAATATTTAAGGCAACTGCTCAAAATCGACCAGAAACTGGCACCGTTTGAAATCAAAGAAAACGAATTTCGCGTGGAAGCACCGTTCGCCGTCAGCACCGCCGGACGCGACATCACCATCGGCGGCATCATCGACCGGCTCGACTCCGTCATCGACGAAAATCAGGTTCGTCGCATCCGCGTCGTCGATTACAAGACAGGCTCGAAACCGCTACAGACCGTCGCGTCGGTGGAAGACATCTTCGACTCCGACAACATCCGCAAGAAACACACCGACTACTACCTGCAAACGATGCTCTACGCCACCATCTTGCGCGACAACCCACAGCAGAATCCGCAGAAACTGGCCGTCAGTCCCGCCCTCATCTTCATCCAACATGCCAGCGGCGACGACTACGACCCCACGCTCGTCGTGAACCGCGAGAAAATCAGCGACATCGGCCATGTTCAGCAGCCTTTCAGCGAGAATCTACACGCCCTGCTCAACGAAATCTTCAATGCCGAGCACCCCTTCTCGCCCACCGACGACCGCCAGCGATGCGCCAACTGCCCGTACAGGAAAATCTGCTACGTTTAAGAACATTTTTTGGTAAATTCAAAACATTTTCGTAACTTTGCAACGAAAAAATTGAATACATAACGGAAAAAACGGAATAAGACAATGAAGAAACTGACCATTTTCGCCATGCTGCTGAGCACGATGCTCGCGGCCTGCACCAAAGACAAGAACAACCAACAAAACGAAGAGAATATGACAACGTTAGCATTGACGCAAGAGTGGGACAAGACATTTCCCAAAAGTGACAAAGTTGACCACAAAAAGGTCACGTTTCACAACCGCTACGGCATTGAACTCGCCGCCGACATGTACACGCCGAAAAATGCCAGCGGAAAACTGGCGGCAATCGCCGTCAGCGGGCCGTTTGGCGCGGTGAAGGAGCAATCTAGCGGCCTCTACGCACAGCACATGGCCGAGCGCGGCTTCGTGACCCTGGCCTTCGACCCCTCGTTCACGGGCGAGAGCGGCGGCGAACCGCGTCGCATGGCCAGCCCCGACATCAACACCGAGGACTTCCTTGCCGCCGTCGATTTCCTTTCGACGCAGGCCAACGTTGACCCCGACTGCATCGGCATCATCGGCATTTGCGGCTTCGGCGGCATGGCCGTGAACGCGGCAGCCCTCGACCCGCGCATCAAGGCCACCGTGGCCTCGACGATGTACGACATGTCGAAAGTGAACGTGGAGGGCTATTTCAAGAGCGAGGACACGCCCCGGCAGCGCATGGAGAAGCGTCGTGCACTGGCCGCCCAGCGCACCGAGGACTTCAAAAACGGCTCCTACAAG
>JAFUVC010000068.1 GCA_017483785.1 Prevotella sp. | reverse complement strand
TAGGAAACTGGTTTTCCGCTGCTTTTCAGCACCCTGTAGGTGTAGGCAATCTGCCGGATGATGTTCAGCGTGTTTTCAGATGGTCTGATTTCGTCGGGTGTAAAATACTGCATAGGCAAATGGGTTTTAAGTGATTTCTACATTTATAACGCATAAGTATGTGGTTTTATTATATGGAATCGGAGATTTTTTGATGATTTTTTTTGTAATTCAAGATTATTTCTTACCTTTGCACCCGAAAACGGGCAAGTCCTGTACGGCCAGCTCCCTCGGAATCCTCCAGGACGGGAACGTAGCAAAGGTACTTGGTTGTAGCGGCGCGATACAGACCGCTTGCCCACCCGCCTCATTAGCTCAGTTGGCCAGAGCACGTGATTTGTAATCTCGGGGTCGTTGGTTCGAATCCGACATGAGGCTCAAAAGTCTGCCCGTCGGCAGGCTTTTTTAAAAAGGTGTAACTTTGCAAGCACTAAAAACCACTTCTCGATGAAAAGTATTCAATTGATGAAAGGCGAGTTTGCGCACGCTCTCGACATGCAGATGGCGCCACCGATTAAGGCGGGGTTTCCTTCGCCGGCGCAGGATTATCTGCGCGACAGCCTCGACTTCAACCGCGACCTGATTCGCCATCCCGAAGCGACTTTCTACGGCAGGGTTGACGGCGACAGCATGGTCGATGCAGGCATCAACGACGGCGATATTGCCGTGATTGACCGCAGCGTGGAGGCGCAGAACGGCGACGTGGTGGTGGGTTACGTGAACGGCGAGTTTACCATCAAGTTCCTCGATTTGACGAACAAGGAGCACGGATACATTGAATTGCGCCCGGCAAACAAGAACTACAAGCCCATCCGCATTGACGAAAGCGACAAGTTTGAGGTGTGGGGCGTGGTCGTTTGGACGATTAAGAACTGGAAATGATAGCGCATGTACGGCATTGTTGACTGCGATAACTGCTATGTCTCGTGCGAACGTGTGTTTCGCCCCGACTTGATTGGCAAGCCCGTGGTGGTGTTGTCGAACAACGACGGCTGCGTGGTGGCGCGTAGCAACGAGGCGAAAAAAATGGGCATCAAGGCCGGAGTGCCTTATTTCCAGCTTGCACAGCAGTTCCCAGGCAATAAAATCGCCGTGTTTTCATCGAACTACGAACTCTACGGCGAGATGACGGCTCGCGTGGTGGAGATTATCCGTCAGGAAGTGCCGGCCTATTTCCGCTACAGCATCGACGAGTGTTTCGTCTATTTCGACGGTTTTGCCGACGCGAACCTCAAGGAGTGGGGCGAAAATCTGCACAAAAAGGTGAAACAATACGTGGGCATGCCCATCAGCGTCGGACTCGGGCCTACGAAGACCTTGGCGAAGATGGCCAGTTTTTTCGCGAAGAAATATCCGGGTTATCGACACTGTTGCCTCATCAACACCGACGAAAAGCGCAGGAAGGCGCTGCGACTCTTTCCCATTGGCGAGGTTTGGGGCATCGGACGGCGCTATGCCGCAAAACTCGAAGCCCTGGGCGTGAATACCGCTTATGATTTCGCCCAGATGAAGGCATCGTGGGTTCGCGCCACTTTCAACAACGTCGTGATTTTCCGGACGTGGCAGGAACTGAACGGCATCGACTGCATTCCCAACGAAGAATTGGCCAAGAAGAAAAGCATCTGCACCAGCCGCAGTTTCAACGGAATGGTGACGGATTTCGACACGCTGAAAACCCATGTGTCGAACTATGCTGCGCGATGTGCCGAGAAACTGCGTCAGCAGGGAACGGTGGCGTCGGTTGTCGCCGTCTTCCTCAACACCAATGTTTTCAGGGAGGAACTGCCGCAGTACTGGAATTTTCAGGAAAAGCGGCTCACCGTGGCCAGCAATAGCACCATCGACATCGTGAAAGCGGCCACCGAGGTGCTGAAAAGCATTTTTGTTCAGGGCTATCACTACAAGAAAGCTGGGGTCATCGTCATGGGAATAGGCCCGAATTCACCGTTGCAGACCGACCTTTTCGACTACAATGCCGAGCAGTTTCAGAAGATGAAACGACTGGATGCCGTCGTCGATCGCATCAACAAAGTGAACGGTACGGAAACCATCGTGCTCGGCAGTCAGCAATACACGCAGAAAAACGGCAAGGGCAAGGCCGACGTTTTTGCCAATGCCATCAAGCACGATTTCAGGAGCAAGAACCCGACAACGAGGTGGTCGGATATCATCAAGCTGAAATAACCCTGTTTTTTTATTAAAACGTCTTGAATTCGTATCCCTCTTTTTGCAGCCACTCGATGGACTGGGGCAGGGCGGTGTGAAGTTTGTCGATGCTTTTCAGCGAGTCGTGGAATGTGATGATGGAGCCGTTGCGGGCATAGCGGCGGACGTTGTTGAAGACATCGTCGCCCGTGAGCAGGCGCGAGTAGTCGCGCGTGACGACATCCCACATGACGATGTGGTAGCGCTTCGAGAGCCAATAGTAGATACTCGGGCGAAGCCATCCGTGAGGCGGCCTGAAAAGGGGCGGCTGAGGCGTGCTTTGGGGCGTCGGGAGGTGGCGCAGGATGGTTTGCTGCGCCTCGTAGGTGTCGATGAGGTAGGTGGCTGTCCAGTGCTTGAAACTGCCGAGGTGGTGGTGGGTGTGGTTGCCGATTTGGTGGCCTTGACCGACGATTTGCTCAAAAAGTTCGGGATATTTTTCCACGTTTTCGCCCACAACGAAGAACGTGGCCTTCACGCCGTATTTTTCGAGTGTTTCGAGCAGGAATGGCGTGGATTCGGGAATGGGCCCGTCGTCGAACGTCAGATAGACGGTTCGCTGCGTCGGGTCCATTCTCCACGTGGCTTTCGGATAAAGCCATCGTAGCCATTTCGCGGGCTGCTCAATAATCATAGTCGCTTATTGTCCGCCACGCGATGCGTATGCGCTGTAGAAATTCTGGATTCTCTTCTCCATCTTGTCGGCCATGTCGTGGTCGATGATTTCCGTAATCTGGCAGATGCGCTGCATCACGATGATTTGGCGCATGCAGTCGTTGGAAGACATTGCGAAGCGGCTGGGCGACATCGAGAGGTAGTAGTTGGCATACTGTTCGGCGTTTTTCCAGAGTTCGTCGATGATTTTCATGGCCTGCGGCTTCTTTTCGAGCAGGGCATAGGTCTCGGCCATGTCGAGCGAGCCGCTCAAGTAGTTGACGGGCACGTTGTAGTACGGAATTTCCTTCTCGCACTTCTGCAACACGGCAAACGCTTTCTCGTTTTCGCCTTCTTCCAAGAGGGTTTTGGCGAGTCGGGCCATCATGGAGCGGTGGGTGAATGCCATTCGCGTGATGGTTTCGTCGAGATAGAGCCCCGGCGTGCTCAGTCCGCCGTATTTATAGCGTTCCATCACGTTTTTGTAGGCTTTCTCAGTGTCGAAGTTCTTCACGCCGTCGATGGGGATGAGGTCGCCCTTGCTGTTGGTGTAGTGGGTGCTGAACGGCGTGATGCGGTTGGCCAAGCCCTCTTGCACGAAGTTCTCGCCGAGGTTCATGAAGTTTTCGGAGCCTACGGTGGTGGCGACGTAAATCGGGCGCGTCCAGTTCGATTCTGCAATCATTTCGAGCATCATCAGGTCGTTTTTGTAGAGAGCGCGACGGCCTGCGAGCGAGATGACCATCTTGTCGGGGATGGAGTCAGTTGCCATGAGCATTCCGCTCTTGCGCACGGCCTCCTTGTCGATGGTGACATAGACGGTGTCGGTCGGAATCAGGTGCATGTCGCTTTCTTTCGAGCGAACCCAGTATTTCAGGATGTTTTTCAGTTCAAAAGGCTCGTCGCCGAACTGAGCGCGTGCAGAAACAGGGTCTTGCTGATAGAATTCCTTGACTTGGGCCTCGATGGAGGGCACGATTTCCACCACGTCGTTTGTGCCGGAGCAGTAGTCGAGTCGCGGCCATGTGATGGGCAGCGAGGGCGACTCGTAGGCCGGACGCACCATCTGGTCGATGTACCAGTCGGTCTGCAGATAGCTCAGGTTGCAGACGCGGGCATCGGGGCGCACGCCCTCCACGTCTTGGTTGTACCAGAGCGGGAAGGTGTCGTTGTCGCCGTTGGTGAAGATGATGGGATAGCCCTCGTCTTGCAGGGTCATGAGGTAGTTCTGGCCGAAGTCGCGACAGGTGTAGCGGCCAGAGCGGTCGTGGTCGTCCCACGTATGCGATGCCATCTGCAT
>JAFUVC010000067.1 GCA_017483785.1 Prevotella sp. | reverse complement strand
GGGCGTGCCTGCGTAGCGGAAGGCCCACGATGCCACGCTGTGCTCGGGGTCGCGCTTTTTGAGTTCGGTGGCGACGAATTGGGGCACGTTGGCGAGCCGTCCGCCGAGCAGCGGCTCCATCACGGCTGCGGGACTGTTTCGCTTCTGGAGTTCGCCGTAAAGGTAGCGCGCATCGGTGTTTCGTTCGTTGATTTCGTCGGCGTAGTCCCAGTCGAGGTAATTGAGTTCAATCATCACGAAGTCCCACTTGTATTTGTCGTGCCACGACAGCAGCGTGTCGAACACCTCGATGTCGCCGTGATAGGAAAATCCGAGGTTGCGGATGCGGCCTGCCTTGCGCTCTTCGACGAGGTAGTCGAGCATTCCGTTCTTCATGTAGCGGGTCTCGAAGGCTTCCATGCCACCGCCGCCGATGCTGTGGAGCAGGTAGAAGTCGATGTAGTCAACTTGCAGTTCCTTGAGCGAGTTTTTATACATCTGGATGCTCGCCTCGCGCGTCTGCGTCTCGGGTGCGAAATTCGAGAGTTTCGTCGCCACGAGATAATCGCTGCGCTTGTGGCGGCTCAGGGCGATGCCCGTGCTGTGCTCCGACATGCCTTGACAATAGGCGGGGCTCGTGTCGAAATAGTTCACGCCGTGCTCGATGGCGTAGTCCACCAGCCGATTGACCATTTCCTGGTCGATTTCTGACTTGTTTTCACGGCCCGAGGCGCCGCCATCGACCGTCGGCAGGCGCATCATGCCATAGCCGAGCAGCGAAACCTTGCCCGAATTGGGTATGTCGCGATAGGTCATCTTGCCGACGGGCGGCTCCACTTGGCTTTTATATTCATCCTCTACGGCCTGGTCCACCTTGCTCTTGCATCCGGCCAGCGCGGCAGTCGTTGCGACGGCTCCCGAAGAGAAAATTTTCAGAAAATTCCGTCTTGATATATTTTTTTCCATTTGGCTCAAATTTTTATTATTATTACTGAACTCCTGTAACTCCTGTACTCCTGTACTCCTGAACTCCTGAACTCCTGAACTCCTGAACTCCTCAAACCTCCGCATGCACCTCGTGTCCTTCGACATAGATGGCCGAGAACGGACGAGCCGGACAGAGATTTTCGCAGGCTCCACAGCCGATGCAGCGAGCCTCGTTCACCGCCGGAACATAGGCCGACTCCTCGTTTTCGGGATCGACAGGCACCATTTCGATGGCTCCGACGGGACAATGGCGGGCGCAGTTGCCACACGCGACGCCGTCGGTCAGCGGAATACAGTTTTTCTTAATCCAAACGGCGTGTCCGATTTGCGTCGAAGCCTTGTCTTCGTGCTTGAGGAACTTGATGGCACCCGTCGGACACACCTCCGAGCAGCGATTGCACTCCGGCCGGCAATAGCCCACCTCGTAACTCATCGTCGGCATCATCAGGTGCATCAGGTCGGTCGAGGGCCGCAACACGCCGTTCGGACACTCCGACACGCAAAGTTGGCAGCCCGTGCAATGCTGTTGGAAGTTCTTCGCCGAAATCGAGCCCGGAGGCGTCAGCGGCGTCTGGCGCGTGGGCGCAACCTTGTCTTCAATCTTGGCAAAGCCGCCATCCACTTTCTTCGCTTCCTGTGCCAGTGCAGCCGTGGAAACCATCGCCGTGGCCAGCAGGAACGAGCGGCGCGAAGCGTCGGGACTCGCCCCACCCTTCGGCTCCTGAACTCCTGAACTCCCAGACTCCTGAACTCCTTGAACTCCCGAACTCCTGAACTCCTTAAAACCATACTTCAGCGCGCCGAATTTACACAGGTTGACGCAATTTCCGCAGGTCACGCAGCGCGAGTAGTCCACCGTGTGCGTCTTGAAATCGATGCACGACGCCTTGCAATTCTTCGTGCAGAGCGAGCAGTTGCGGCATTTCTCGGCATCGAACTGGATTTTCATCAGCGAAAAACGGCTGAAGAAACTCAAAAACGTGCCCACAGGGCAAATCGTGTTGCAATACATGCGGCCGTTGTTCCATGCCATGGGGATGAGAAACAAAACGGTCAGACCAGCGATGGCGAGTACTGCGCCAACCGACGGCAGCATCACTTCGACCGAATAGAAAGCGTAGCTGTCCATTCGCTCGGCAATGGCCGCCAGACCGTTGTTTGCCAACTTCCAAATGGGCTGGAAAACCATCGTGGCAATGCGTCCGTAGGCCGAATATGGCGCCAGCAACTGCACGATGCTGCCCACACCGGCCACGAGTGCCACGACAAACACGCCGAGAACCCCGTAGCGCAGCCACGAGAGGGCCTTGGAATAGGAATATCGATTCTTCTTGCTCCGCTTGCCCAGCCACGCCACGGCATCCTGGAAAACGCCGAGCGGACAAATCACAGAGCAGTAAATTCGCCCGAAAATAAGCGTCAGCGCGATGAGCGCCACGACAACAACCACGTTCAGGGCCAATATGGCCGGCAAAAACTGCACTTTCGCCATCCATCCGAGCCAGCGGTGAGCCATTCCCGTGAAATCGAGGAACAGCCACGTGATGCCGATGAAAAACACCAGTGCCAGAA
Source organism: Prevotella sp. (assembly GCA_017483785.1). Classification (GTDB taxonomy): domain Bacteria; phylum Bacteroidota; class Bacteroidia; order Bacteroidales; family Bacteroidaceae; genus Prevotella. Next base: position 1,190 of record JAFUVC010000067.1, on the reverse strand, counting down.
TAGTTCTAATTCGTTTCAACATAATTTATTTAGTTTAGTTTCTTAATTTTTCACCATCCAAATGCTCAGTTCGTAGAGCATCCAAATCGGCAGCGACACGATAATCAGCGTGAAGGCGTCGGTGGTGGGCGTGATAATCGCGGCCACAATCAGAATCACGACGACGGCATGTCGGCGATACGTCCGCATCATTCGCCTCGAAATCAGGCCCATTCGCCCGAGAATCCAGCACACCACGGGCAGTTCAAACACCACGCCCATGACAAAACTCATCGTGATGAGCGTGTCGGTATATGACTGCAGGGTGAGCATATTCGCCACGTCGGGGCTCACCTGATAGGTTCCCAGAAACTTCACCGTCAGGGGGAAGATGAGAAAATAGTTGAGCAGCGTGCCGAGGACAAACATCACGTAGGCGCTGCCCACGATTTGCACGGCATAGCGACGCTCGCGCTCGTAAAGGGCCGGCGAAACGAAGCGGAAAATTTCGTAGAGCACGAAGGGCAGCGCCACGAGCAGTCCGGCGTAGAACGCCACTTTCAGGTGAATCATGAACTGCTCGGTCAGCCCCGTGTTCATCAGTCCGACGCTGAACGGCTCGATGCCCATCAGCCTGTAGAGGACGAAATCGCTCGAGCGCGGTGCCAGCACGATGTCGAACAGCGGCTCTTTCAGCGCAAAGGCCGCGACCGCCACCACGGCAATCGCCGCCAGACAATAGAGAATACGGGTTCGCAACTCGTCTAAGTGGTCCCAAAACGATGCCTCGCCGCTCATGCCTGCCTTTGTTTCTCTTTTTTGTCGTTCAGGTCCTTCAAGTCGTCATCGACTTCCTTCATGCCGTCTTTGAAACTTTTCACGCCTTTTCCAAGGCCTTTCATCATCTCAGGAATCTTCCTGCCGCCGAATACCAACAGAATGATAAACGCAATCAGCAGAAGTTCCTGCACACCTAATCCAAACATAATTTTTGACATTTTAAGTTAGTTGTTGCTCGCAAATTTACGAAAAATCTTCCTATTCTGCAAAATTTAGGGCTATTTTTTGCATTTCGAAGATTCAACTCCAAAATGCAACTACGTCTGCAAAGGTATGAAAAAAGTCTGAACCGGAGCCTTGAATCCGAGTTTTTTTCTTGGTCTTGCATTGATTTTATACTGTATTTGTTTAATTTGCTCTTCTGTATAGTT
>JAFUVC010000066.1 GCA_017483785.1 Prevotella sp. | reverse complement strand
GATGGGCTTCGCCGAAGACCAAATCACGGTGACCTTCCGCAAGCAGTTCACCCCAGTCGAACTTTCGCGATTCCTCATTCCAGACAGTTGATTTTCAATGAAATATGGCAACCCAGAAACGCAATAAATCCCGAAAAAAGAAGCAAGACAGCGGTTCGCTCGTCGAGGAAATCCTGCTTCAGTTGTTCCGAACCATACCCCAGTCGGTGATGAACGGCCTCGTCATCGGCGGAATCATCATCGCGCTGCTCGTGGGCGGCTATCTGCTCCTGAAAAATGCCGACATTTCGCTTGCCGACGATAAGAAAATCGAGTTGTCGCCCACGATAATCGAGCAAATAGAGGCCATCGGGCAGTGGGAATTTCTGGCCGTGAGCGACGAGGAAATCGTCGACACCGTGCGCCACGGCGTTTTTAGCAACGACGAACTCGTGCGCATCTACAAGGGCACGCTGCGCCTCGGCATCGATATGGCCGATGCCGCCGAAGGCTGGATTCGCGCCGACGGCGACACGATTCGCGTCACGCTGCCGCCCGTGAAACTGCTCGACGAGAATTTCCTCGACGAAACAGCCACGAGAGCCTTCTTCGAAACGGGAAAATGGACGTCGCAAGACCGCAAAAAACTCGCCGAGAAAGCCCGCAGGAAGATGAAAAACCGCTGTCTGACGGCCGCCAATCTTTCCGCTGCCGAGCAAACTGGCGTGTCGCAATTCCAGCAGTTGCTCACGTCTTTCGGGTTCGAGTATGTGCAGGTGGAAATCGCCGATTCTGTGAAACAGAAATAGATAAACTGTTAAAAACTCCCAAATCCTTTTGGTGCATGGCGTGAATTTGAAATAAAAATTCTACCTTTGTACGTTAATTTTTAATTTGCATCAAAAGATATGAAGAAAACAATCGTGCTTTGTATGGCACTCTTTCTTTCGGCCATGCATGGTTTCGCCGCCTCTGACCTGACCATCAAGGCCATTATGGGTGGAGAATTCGCGCCGCGTCGGGTCTACGGCATCAATCCGCTGGCGGACTCCGACCAGTATGCCAGCATTTCCGACGACGGGAAGCGCATCGTGCAATATTCTTTCAAGACGGGCGAGCAGACCGCCGTGCTGTTCGACACCGAGCAGACGATGGGCGAGAAAATCGGCAAAGTCGACGGCTACATCCCGTCGCCCGACGGCCGGAAACTGCTTGTGCAGACGGAAACCGAGCCCGTCTATCGCCGCTCGTCGAAGGCCAACTATTACATTTATAATATACAGAGCCGCCGTTTGGAACGCCTTTCCGAAGGCGGCAAGCAGCAGGCTCCGCTGTGGAGTCCCGACGGAAATCAGGTGGCTTTCGTGCGCGAGGGCAACATTTTCCTCGTGAAACTGCTCTACGACAACGCCGAAAGTCAGGTGACGAAAGACGGCAAGTTCAACGAGGTCATCAACGGGCTTCCAGACTGGGTCTATGAGGAGGAATTTTCCTTCAACCGCGCCTTCTGCTTCACGCCCGACGGCCAGATGCTCTGCTGGATTCGCTTCGACGAGTCGGCCGTCAAGCAATATTCGCTGCAAATGTTTCAGGGAATGAAGCCGCGGCGCAGTGAATATGCGAACTATCCCGGCCTTTACACCTATAAATACCCGAAAGCAGGCGAGGACAACGCCAAAGTGACGGCGTGGAGTTACGACGTGAAAAGTAGGCAGACGCGCCAGTTGCAAGTGCCGATAGACGAAGACGGCTATATGCCGCGAATCCTGCCCGCAGGCGATGCCGACCGCGTCATCGTGGCCACGATGAACCGCCATCAGGACGAACTGAACCTTTACACGGTGAACACGCGCTCCACGCTGGCGCAACTGCTCATCAAGGAGCGAGTGCCGAAATACGTGAAGGAAGACGCGCTGACCTCGCTCGTCGTCGGCAAGGAGCACATTCTGCTGCCCAGTGACCGCGACGGCTATTTGCACCTCTATCTCTACACGCTCAGCGGCACTCTGGAGCGGAAAATCGGCCCCGAAAACAGCGACATCACCGCCGTTTGCGCCTATAACGAGGCCACGGGCGACGTTTTCTATCAGGCTGCGGCACTGAGTCCGATTGACCGGCAAATCTACGTGAGCCACAAAAACGGGAAAACCGACCGCCTGACCCACAAAGAAGGCTGGAACACGGCCGTTTTCTCGGGCGATTACCAATATTTCCTCAACACGTGGAGCGACAAGGAAACGCCCTTCGTCTACACCATTCGCGACCAGAAGGGCCGCATCCTCTCCACACGCGAGGACAACGCCGAACTGAAGAAAAAACTGTCGGCCTACACGTTGGCGACGCGCGAATTTTTCTCGTTCACCACGTCCGAGGGCGTCAGCCTGAACGGATGGATGGTGAAGCCCGCCGACTTCAATCCGCAGAAGAAATATCCCGTCATTATGTTCCAATACAGCGGCCCGGGCAGCCAGCAGGTGGTGAACTCGTGGTCGATTGGCTCGATGGGCAACGGTGCGCTGTTCGACTGCTATCTTGCGCAGGAAGGCTTCATCGTGGTCTGCGTCGACGGTCGCGGAACGGGCGGTCGCGGTGCAGAATGGGAAAAGTCGGTCTATCTGACGCTCGGAAACCTCGAGGCGAAAGACCAAGTGGAAACCGCGCTCTGGCTCGGTCGTCAATCCTATGTCGACAAGGAAAATATCGGCCTCTGGGGCTGGAGTTTCGGCGGTTTCTGCACGCTGATGGCGATGAGCGAGGGCCGCAAGGTCTTCAAGGCCGGCGTGGCCGTGGCGGCTCCCACGAGTTTCCGCTATTACGACACCGTCTATACCGAGCGATTCATGCGCACGCCGAAGGAAAATCCGTCGGGCTACGACGACAACCCCATCACCCGTGCCGAAAAACTGCACGGCGCGCTGCTCATCTGTCAGGGCCTGGCCGACGACAACGTCCATGCGCAGAACGCTTTTGAATACACGGAAGCCCTCGTGCAGGCCGACAAAGACTTCACGATGAACGTCTATACGAACCGCAACCACAGCATCTACGGCGGCAACACGCGCAACCATCTGATGCGCCAGATTGCCCAATTCTTCAAGGAACAATTAAAAGACTGAAAAATAAACGTTAAAAAACTATTTTGTATATGGTAAAAATCACTTTCCCAGACGGATCTGTTCGCTCGTATGAACAGGGCGTGACTGGCTTTCAAATCGCCGAGAGCATCTCGCCGGCTCTCGCACGCAGCGTTGTAAGTTGCGCAGTAAATGGTGAGACAGTGGAACTCAACCGCCCAATCAACGCGGACGCAACCATCGCCCTTTTCAAATTTGAGGACGACGAGGGCAAGCACACCTTCTGGCACACGTCGGCCCACCTGCTGGCCGAGGCCTTGCAGGAACTCTATCCCGGCATCCAGTTTGGCTTTGGTCCGGCGGTGGAGAACGGATTTTTCTACGACGTTCTGCTGAAAGACGGAGAAATGATTAAGGAGAGCGACTTCCCGAAAATCGAGCAGAAAATGCTCGAACTGGCCCGGAAAGACGAAGCCGTGGTGCGCAGGGAAGTGGCGAAGGCCGACGCTCTGAAGGAATTCGGGGCCGACGGACAGACTTACAAGTGCGAACATATCGACCAAGACCTTGAAGACGGCACGATTTCGACCTACACGCAGGGCTCGTTCACCGACCTCTGCCGCGGTCCGCACCTCGTTTCCACGGGTCTGATCAAGGCCGTGAAACTCACGAGCGTGGCCGGCGCATTCTGGCGTGGCGATGCCGAGCGCGAGCAGATGCAGCGCGTCTATGGCATCACGTTCCCGAAGAAAAAGATGCTCGACGACTATCTCGTGATGCTCGAAGAAGCCAAGAAACGCGACCATCGCAAGATTGGCAAGGAGATGGAACTTTTCATGTTCTCCGACCGCGTCGGCAAGGGCCTTCCCATCTGGCTGCCGAAGGGAACCGACCTGCGGCTGCGCTTGCAGGATATGTTGCGCAAAATCCAGAAAAACTTTGGTTATCAGGAGGTTATCACGCCACACATCGGTGGTAAAAACCTCTATGTCACCTCGGGCCACTACGCCCACTACTCGAAAGATGCCTTCCGACCCATCACCACGCCGGAAGAGGGCGAGGAATATATGCTGAAGCCGATGAACTGCCCCCACCACTGCGAAATTTTCGCCTCGAAACCGCGTTCATACAAGGATTTGCCACTGCGAATTGCCGAGTTCGGCACGGTTTACCGCTACGAAAAGTCGGGTGAGTTGCACGGACTGACGCGCGTTCGCTCGTTCACGCAGGACGACGCCCACATTTTCTGCCGTGCCGACCAGGTGAAAGGCGAATTCATGCGCGTGATGGACATCATCAAGGCCGTCTTCTCGATTTTCAAGTTCGAGAACGTGGAGGCTCAGATTTCCTTGCGTGACCCGAAAGACAAGGTGAAATACATCGGTTCCGACGAGGTTTGGGCCGAGAGCGAGCAGGCCATCATCGACGCCTGCAAGGAAAAGGGACTTGATGCGAAAATCGAACTCGGCGAGGCCGCTTTCTACGGCCCGAAACTCGACTTTATGGTGAAAGACGCCATCGGTCGCCGTTGGCAGTTGGGCACGATTCAGGTCGATTACAACCTGCCCGAGCGCTTCAAACTCGAATACACCGCCGAGGACAACTCCAAGCAGATGCCCGTGATGGTTCACCGCGCCCCTTTCGGCTCGATGGAGCGCTTCACGGCCGTGCTCATCGAGCACACCGCCGGACACTTCCCGCTCTGGCTCACGCCCGAGCAGGTGGCCATTCTGCCGATTTCGGAGAAATACAACGACTATGGCCAGAAAGTGGCCGACTACCTCGCCGAGCACGACATTCGCGCCACGCTCGACGGCCGCAACGAGAAAATCGGCCGCAAGATTCGCGACAACGAACTGAAGCGCGTGCCCTACATGCTCGTCGTGGGCGAGCAGGAGGCCGCCGAAGGTCTCGTGGCCATGCGCAAACAGGGCGGTGGCGAGCAATCGACCATGAAAATGGAGGAATTTGCCCGCCGCATCAATGAGGAAGTGGCCGAAATGGTGGCTGCGACGAGTCTGAAACCGCAGAATTAACGATATGAAGTACAGATTTTTCGTATTTCTGAGCCTGATGCCGCTGAGCGTTTTTGCTGAAGACGGCGGACTGCACCAGATCCTGAAAACAAAGTTCATCGAGGGCAATGCCACGTTCATGTCCTTGGTGGCTTTGTCGCTGGTGCTGGGTCTGGCGTTCTGCATCGAGCGCATCATCTACCTGACCATGGCCGAGGTCAACGAGCAGCGGCTGATGGCCGAACTCGACCAGCGCATTGCCGACGGCGACATTGAGGGCGCGAAAACGCTCTGTCGCGAGACGCGCGGCCCCGTGGCGAGCATCTGCTATCAGGGCTTGCTGCGCATCCACGAGAGCGTCGAGAACATTGAGCGCTCGATGGCTTCCTACGGCTCGGTTCAGGTGGCGCTGCTCGAAAAAGGATGCTCGTGGATTAAGTTGTTTATCGCCATTGCGCCGTCGCTGGGCTTTCTCGGCACGGTCATCGGCATGGTGATGGCCTTCGACAACATCCAGGCCGCCGGCGACTTGAACGCCTCGGTCGTGGCCGAGGGCATGAAAGTGGCATTGATCACGACCATTTTCGGCATCATCGTGGCCATCGTCTTGCAGTTGTTCTACAATTATATCATGACGAAAATCGACCGCTTGGTGTCGCAGATGGAGGAGTCGGCAATTACGCTGCTCGACGCCATCGGCAACTATCAGCGGAAAAACGCGTGAGGATAGGGGATGGACAGGACGAGCATTTTGGCCGAGGTGATGCTGTGGCTGATGGGCGCAGGACTGCTTGCCGCGATTTGCGCGGTGGTGTGGTCGGTTGTGCTGACGATTCGCAGGAAAGTGAAGCGTCCGCAGCGGAAAACCGCGTCGTCGCGCTGGATTTCGCTGGCCGTCATGGTTGGCACGCTGCTGCTTCTGATTCTTTCGTTTCTTTTCGCGTCGCCCGCGTCGCTGCTCATCAACGGCAGTCCCTACACCGACAGTTTCTGGCTTCGCGTGGCCGATATGTTCATCATTTCCACAGCGGTGCTCGCCGTCGTGGCCGTCGTGGCGCTGGTGGTCGGAAAATTGAGAAATTTAATGCCCAAACCGTAATTTTCAGAGATGATTCGCAGGAAAAATCGCAGTTTACCCGAACTAAACATGACCTCGACGGCCGACATTTCGTTTATGCTGTTGATTTTCTTCCTCGTGGCCTCGTCGATGGACATCGACAAGGGCATTGCGCGACTTTTGCCGCCTGCCGACAACGACAAACAGCAGGAATTGCAGGTGGAGCGCGAAAAACTCATCGCACTGACCATCACTGCCGAAAACACGCTGACGCTGAACGATGAGGCGGTGGAAATGGCGGAAATCCGACCGAAAATTGTTTCGATGATGACGAAAATCGGCCCTGAACATCTCATCGCCATCGAGGCCGCCCCCGACGCGCAATACAACACCTATTTTGAACTGCAAAACGAGATTGCGGCGGCCTATCGCGAGGTTCGGCGGAAGCAAAAGGATTTCCCCCAGCGGATTGCCGACGTCGTTGGAAATTAACAATTAACAATTTACAATT
>JAFUVC010000065.1 GCA_017483785.1 Prevotella sp. | reverse complement strand
TTTGACGATTTACGATTTGACGATTTACAAATTTCCGCGCAAAATTACATTATTTTTGCGAACTGACAAAACAAAAATGCCGTTCTTCTGTTATTAACTCTTAAAAAATGTATTTTTTGACACCTACTTTTAAACAAAAAGCGTAACTTTGCATCAAAATCAACAACAAAAAAGTTAAGAATGATGAGGAAAATCCTATTTACGGCCATTATGCTGCTCGTATGCGCCGTCAGCGTTTCCGCTCAAGAGAAACAAGCACAAATCAAGTTCGACAAGGTTACCCACAACTTCGGCACGTTCTCCGAGGCACAAGCCGTGCAGGAGTGCACGTTCACGTTCACCAACGCCGGAACGGCCCCCTTGGTCATCAATCAGGCCGTGGCCTCGTGCGGATGCACGGTTCCCGCCTACACCAAGGAGCCCGTGGCCCCCGGCAAGACGGGACAGATTAAAGTGACCTACAACGGAAAGGGAAAATTCCCCGGCCACTTCAAGAAGAGCATCACCGTGCGCACCAACGGGAAACCCGAAATGACGCGCCTCTACATCGAGGGTACGATGGAGGAAGCGAAGTAACGGTTGTTTTCTACAAAAAAGCATCCGAATCGTTTGGCGGTTCGGACTTTTTTTGTAATTTTGTAGCCGAAGAATATCAAAAAGAAAGGAAAAAACGATGCCAACAACAACTTTAACGCCTTCTCGCCCAATCCAGATGATTGTTACTTTGGAAGACAAGACGAAGGTTGCAGACATCAAGAAAGCCCTGCGACTGATTCGGGGAATTGCCTCGGTGCGAATGGCTCGCGTCAAGGACGATAACCAGATTTCTCCGTCGCTGCATCTGCGGATAAAGAAAGCACGCAAGGAATACGCCAATGGCGAAACCATTTCGTGCAACACGCCAGAGGAGATGCAGAAATACTTCGATAGCCTATGAGATACAGGGTAGAATATTCTAAGGATGCCGACAAGACGCTTCGGAAATGGAAAAAGTCGAATCCACGTCTGTTCAAGAAGGCGACGAAGATTCTCTTGGACATTATGGAGCATCCCCGGACGGGGCTCGGCCACCCCGAAGCATTGGTTGGCGGAAACGACGTGACCTATTCACGGCATATCACGGCTCACGACCGAATCATCTATGACATTTACGACGGTCGTGTTACCGTACTGATTATTCAGGCCGAAGAGCACTACAACGACAAATAAGAAAAACGACAAACCATCATTGATAACAATAGATAATTTTTAATTTTTCACTTTTAACTTTTAATTTTCACTGGCCTATGACATAAAACGAACAAAAGACATATAGATAAGAAGCGTCCGCTTAAATTCTTGTTTCTGAAACTTCTCCCAAAGTAAAAAAGAGACAACCAAGGAGTAAAGCTCGGATGCTCACGCCGATGGCGTGGGCTTTTACTCGTACAATGGTTGTCAGGTGTTTGGGAGATACCTCAGAAACGTAGACGAAGTAATTGAGTCCACGTTTTCTTTTTCTGTCAATTTTTTAGGATAAATCAATTTACAAACATCATTAACAACTTAAAATTTTAAACTCTATGAGAAAAAAAGTATTTACACTACTGCTCGCCCTCGTTGCGATAGCGACGACGGCGCAAGCGCAAGTCGTTTTGAACGAAACGAACTTCCCCGACGCGAATTTCCGCGCCGCATTGGCCAAGATTCTCGGAATTAACGAGGGTGACGAAATCACCGCAGAAAAAATCGCGGCCACGACTTGGCTGGATGTTTCCAAATCGAGGAACACAGCGGACAGCGAAAAAATCGCCGACTTAACAGGTGTTGAGCATTTCACCGCGCTGACAAGATTGGAGTGCGACTACAATCAACTGGCCTCGTTAGACGTGTCGAAAAACACCGCGCTGACATGGTTGTACTGCAACCACAATCGGCTGACCTCACTCAATGTGTCGGGTTGCACCGCACTGAGCGTATTCGCTTGTGGCGATAACCTTTTGACCTCGCTCAACCTGAGTAAGAACGCCGCACTGAAGTGGTTGTGGTGCTACGACAACTGCCTGACCGCGCTCGACGTATCGGGCAGCACCAAGCTGACAGAGTTGTACTGCTGGAACAACGGTCTAAACTCGCTTGATGTGTCGAAGAACACCAAGCTAACAGATTTTTCGTGTTACAACAATCAACTGACTGCACTCGATGTGACACAGAACACTGCGCTGGAATATTTGAGATGTTACGGAAACCAACTGAACTCGCTCGACGTATCAAAAAATGTCACGCTGAGGAGGTTGGACTGCTACCGCAACCGCCTAACTTCGTTAGACATGTCGCAAAACACCCTGCTGAGGAGGTTGGACTGCTACAGTAACCAAATCAAGGGCGAGGCGATGGATGTGCTCATAAATAGTTTACCGACGGTAGAAAGCAGCAATTTCTATGTCATTAATACGAAAGATGAAAATGAAGGAAACGTCTGCACGAAGAAGCAAGTTGCCATTGCAAAAACCAAAGGTTGGGCTATGCGTGACTATAACGGGGGAAACGATCAAGAATACGAGGGCAGCGACGATGTGGCGGAGAAACTGCTGCTGAACGCGGAAAACTTCCCCGATGCGAATTTCCGCGCGGCGTTGGCCTCGGAACTCGGGATTAGCGAGGGCGACGAAATTACCGCGGAAAAAATCGCTGCCACGACTTCGCTCGATGTTTCCAAGAAATCCATTGCCGACCTCACGGGTATCGAACATTTCACCGCGCTGAGATATTTGTACTGCTACGACAACCAACTGACCTCGCTCGACGTGTCGGGCTGCACCGCACTGACATCATTACGGTGCGAAGACAACCAACTGACTTCGCTTAATGTTTCGGGATGCACTGTGTTGGCTAATTTTTACTGCTACAACAACCAATTAACCGCCCTTGATGTGTCAAAAAATACTGCACTGATTCAATTCAGGTGCGACAACAACCTACTGACCTCGCTCGACGTATCGCAGAATACCGCGCTGACAATGTTGTACTGCGACAACAACCAACTGACATCAATCGATGTGTCGAAGAACACCGCACTGCAATATTTGCAGTGCAACAGCAATCAACTGACCTCGCTCGACGTGTCGGGATGCACCGCGCTGACAACGTTGTACTGCTACAACAACCAACTGACCTCGCTTGATGTTTCGAAAAACACCGCGCTGACGGATTTGTGGTGCTCCAACAACCAACTGACCTCGCTCGACGTGTCGAAGAACACCGCGCTGCAATATTTGCAGTGCTACAGAAATCAACTGACCTCGCTCGACGTGTCGGGATGCACAGCGCTGACATGGTTGGACTGCGGCAACAACCAACTGGCCTCGCTCGATGTGTCGAAGAACACCGCACTGACAACTTTGTCCTGCTATCACAACCAAATCAAGGGCGAAGCGATGGATGCGCTCGTAGCGAGTCTGCCGACGGTGGAAAGTGGCAATTTCTATGTCATCAATACTTTAGGCGTAACTGAAAGAAATGTATGCACAAAATCGCAAGTGGCCATCGCCAAAGAAAAAGGCTGGACGGTGTATGGTTGGAATGGTTCGTGGGATGAATACGAGGGCAGCGACGACCCAGAAGAAGACATCGACCCCGTAGACGAGGGCGACAGCGTGGACTTCGGCAATGATATGGATGAGAACACCAACCTGAACGGCAACGTCATCGGCAATATTTTCTACAACATCGGCGATTCCGACGGCAAATACGACTCTGCCGAGGGCTGCATCGTGGTGAAAAAGCCGATGAGCGACAGCGATGTGAGCAACCTCGAGGGCAAGGACATTTTCGGCGAAGATTTTAAGAATAACTTCACGGGTATCGTCTTCAAAGTGCCTGCCGGAAAGGGCGTCGTGAAAGTGGATGCCGAGACAACGGGCAATATGCTGCTGAAGGTGAAAATCGGCAACAGCGACCCTGTGGAAATGGAGTTGGACGGCAAGTTGAAGGTGAAATTCCCCTACAACGTTTCGGAGCCGACATTGGTCTACATTTATGCTGGAGTGGCGAATGAGGCCAAAGGCTTTGGTGCTCCTGCCTCCGGCGATGCCGCCCTGAAAATCTATGGCATCGAGTTCACTGGCGATGACACGCCAACGGGAATTGACAATTCACAATTTACAATGGACAATTCCGATGACGCTTGGTATTCGCTCGACGGCAAGAAACTGAACGGCGAGCCGAAGGAGAAGGGCGTGTATATTAGGAACGGAAAGAAAATCGTGAAGTGAAGCCTCACCCCAACCCCTCTCCCGACGGAGAGGGGCTTTTTTGTCTCCTCCCCATTCTGGGGGAGGCAGGGAGGGGGCTTCACTCCTGCAACTCCTTGAACTCCTTGAACTCCTAAAAAAGATGGCGAAACCCGGAAGTTTCGCCATCTTTTTGCTTCAAATGTTGCCCTTAAATCTCCCAACCCACGGCACTGGCTCCCAAGACGGCTGCGCTGGAACCTTCCAGACCGCTGACGAGGAACTGCGCCTTGTCCTTGTAGATTTTCAGTACGTTTTCATCGTACGCCTTCTTAATCGGCTTCATAATCAAGTCGCCGGCTTTCGTCATGCCACCGAAGAAGATGAAGGCCTCGGGCGAGGAGAAGGCTGCGAAGTCGGAGCAGGCCTCGCCCAGAATCCGACCCGTGAACTCATAGATTTCGTTGGCCAGTTTGTCGCCTTTTCCGGCAGCAATCGCCACGTCGAGACTGGTGATTTCGTCAGGATTCAGTTCGCGCAAGAGCGAGGGCTGGTCGGTCGAGGTCAGCAGTTCGCGGGCCGTGCGGGCCACACCCGTTGCCGAACAGTACGTTTCCAGACAGCCCTTGCGGCCGCAGCCACACGGCCGTCCGTCGCGGCGAACCACCACGTGGCCGAGTTCTCCGGCGAAGCCGTCGCTGCCATAGACCAGTTGTCCGTTCACGAGGATGCCCGAGCCCACGCCCGTTCCGAGCGTAATCATGATGAAATTCTTCATGCCACGCGCCACGCCGTAAATCATCTCGCCGATGGCGGCAGCGTTGGCGTCGTTGGTCAGCGCCACGGGAATACCCAGACGCTCTTTGAACATCTCGGCCAGCGGCACGATGCCGTCGCGACCCCACGAGAGGTTCGGCGCAAATTCAATCGTTCCGTTGTAATAGTTGCCGTTGGGCGCACCGATGCCCATCGCCTTGATCTGGCCGATGCCGCCCACTTGGTCGATGACGGGCTCGAGGGCTGCCACGCAGGCGTCAACATAGTCGTTCACATTGTCGTAGCCCTGCGTCTTAATGGCGGTTGTCACTTTGATGTCGCCACGGCTGTCAACGATTCCAAACACCGAGTTTGTACCTCCGAGGTCCAAACCAATCACATAAGGTTTCATTCCTTGCTGTTCCATAAATCTTAATATTTTATTCGGTTTTATAAAAAGTTTTCGGTTTTCAACCTACAAAGATAATGAAAAACGACAATTTTCTGCCGATTTTTACGGAAATTAACCTTTATTTTTCGCTAAACGGGCCACGGAAGGGGGCTCAGTTGCCGCTATTCTTCTTCGGCGTGACGTTGAACTTGTACGCGAGCGACAGCATGACGTAGCGCGGAATGCCGTTGTGCCACGACTCGGTTCGCCCCTGTGCGTTCATCTTGTAGGTGGTGTTTTCGATCTGTTGCAGGATGTCGTAGCACTTCAGTTTGGCGATGAGTTTGCCCTTGAGGAAACTGCGCGTGAGTTGGGCGTTCCAAATCCAGTCGGTCTTGTTCATTTCCTCGTGCTGGTAGCCTCGGCTGGCCGAGAGGGACAGGTCGGTGGAGAACTGGAACTTCGCAGGCAGGTTGAGCGTTGTGTTGAACCCCACTTCATAGTCGCCGGCATGGATGGGGTCGAAGCCCTCGCGACGGCTGTTGACGAGGTAGTACGTGCCGCCGCCGTGGAGCGTGAACTCGTAGTTGTCGTTGGGGCGGTAGTTGAGTTTGACATTGCCGCTGAACTGGTGGTTGTTGACGATGCTGCGCTGGCTCTCGGCCATGCCCGAGAGCATCGCCATATCGACGTTGTGGTTGTAGTCGTATTCCAGTTGGGCGTCGATATTGACTTTGTCGGCCTTGTCGAGCGAGCGCGAATGGCCGAGGCTCGCATTGGTGCTCCAGTTGCCGTTCACGCTGACGGGCCGCACGGTGGAGATGCCGGTCGTCTTGTCGAACTCGGTGGCGTAGGCCACGGCGTTGTCGCGCTTGGTGTAGCCGATGTTCATCCAGTATTGTTGACGATGCTTGTCAAACCAGCGATTCAGATTGAGCGATGCGCTGTAGTAGTGCTGGTTGCGCAGGTCGGGGTTGCCGAGGCGGATGTGGAGCGGATTCGAGTCGTCGCGGTAATCGACGAGCGTGGTCATGTCGGGAATGTCGGACCACATCCGGGCATTCAATGTCCAACTAAGGCCGGAAATGTGGCCTTTGACGCGGAGATCCGGCTCGAAGAACACGGCGTGGCGTCTGACGTCGTGCCGTCCGAGGCGGTTGTAGTAGAGGTTCTGATGCGCAAGGTGCAGGGGAAGCGTCAGCCTCACGAACTCCACGAAGCGCTTCTTTTCAGCGGCATATTCCTGCCCCGAAGCCAGTTGCAACTTGAAGCGGTGGTGGTTCTGATACTCGTGGAAATCGTAGCTATTGGGGCGGTCGAGCACGTCGATGAGGGCTTCGCGGGCCGAGGGAAGCATGTCCCAAATCGTGGAATCGCGTCCGGCGAGCCTGTCGAGCCGATAGAGCATGTTCGAGGTTTTGTTGTAACGGTAATTGTATTCGTATTCGGGCGTGATTTTCTTGTCGGGCCAGCAGATTTCATACTTGGTGTTCGCCTTGATGTTCCACTGCTGATGACCGCTGTCGTGGTAAGTATTGCGGAAATCGCGCGGCGTCTGTCCGTTGGTGTATTGGATGTCGTTGAGAGAGAAGCGGTCGGCGGTGAATCGGTCGTAGTCGGCGTTGAGATTCCACCGGAGCATATCGGCGATGATTTTCGCGCCGCCTTGAAACGAAAAACTGGGGTGGAGCGTCTCGTTTTCGTAAGAACCGTGCGACAGCATCTCGTTGAGCAGCGAAGTGGAGTCGCTGGTGGTCTGGTGGGAATGGCTGAGGCTTTTGTTGCGGGTGTAACGCAGCCTGAAATCGCTCATGTTGAAGATGCCTCCTTTTTCAAGATGATGGCTGAGGCTGCCTTCAAGCCACGTCGATTTCGATGTGGAGCGGTTCTGCTGCTCTTGGAAAGAGTCGCCCTCGGGCAGATAGGTCTGCGTGTTCGTTCGCGACTCGTTGTCGTGGTTGCTGTGGTTCAGCGTGACTGCGACGCCAAGCCAGTTTCGCTTGTCGTCAAAAAAACGGTTGTAGTCGAGAACCGCCTCGCGGTTGGTCATCAGTCCATCGACCGCCCTCTGCGGAGTCCAGTCGAACCCGTTGCTTGCATAGTCAAATCCGATTTTCTGGTTGTCGCTCAGGTTGTTGACATTGACCGAGCCCATCACCCATTCCTTGTCCGACATTTTCATGCCGAAAACCTTCGCCAGATAGCGGTCGCTGGTGCCATAGCCCGCCTCGGCACTGCCCAAATAGGTTTTGGAATACTCCTTTTTCAGGTTCACGTCCATCACATACCGCTTGTCGCCCATGTCGCGCTTCATGATGCGCGAGGCGGCTCTGGCCTCGTCATAGACCTTGATTTTGCCTACCGTGTAGGCAGGCAGGTTTTGCAGGGCCACTTTCGGGCTTCCGCTGAAGAAATCGCGCCCGTTCACGAGCAGGCTCTCGATTTTCTTGCCGTTCACGAAAATCTCGCCGTCCTTCGTCAGTCGTGCGCCGGGCAGTCGGCTCACGAGTGCATCGAGCATCGAACCCTCGGCAAGATTGAAGGCGTCGGCGTTATAGACAATCGTGTCGCCCCGCATCACCATCTTGATTTTCGTCGCCCTGACGGTCACTTCCGGCAGGTTGTGAAACGCCTTCATCATCCGAATCGGCTTCACGCGGATGTCCTGCTCGCGCTGACTGCGCAGTTCAAAGTCCATGAAGGCATCCTCGTAGCCGTCGAAGGTGGCCTTCACGATGTAGCGGCCCACTTTCTGAATCTTGAACCCATAGTCGGCGGCGCGGGGATAGTCGCGATAGGCGTAGTCGCTGGGAATGGCCGTCATCGTGTCGATAACCACGCTGTCGGCGGTCATCAGCGTGACGAGGGCAGGCAGTCCGTCTTCCGTGAAACTATCGAAAACCACGCCAAAAACGGGGTGGTCGTGCTCCTTGGCCGTGGCCGTCGCGAGGCTGAGCATTGTAAGCAGCGTCGCGAAAATCGTGCGGAAGGAAGTGTATTTTATATGTTGCATCTTTCGTTTTTTTGTATTCGTTCGCAAAATTACAGTAAGTTTCACGGTGCAAAGTTACGAAAATGTTTTGATAATTCCCAAAAAAGCAGTAACTTTGCAGCCGCTATGCCATTCCATTTGCCAATTAACATATTGGACTTCATCTTCAAGGGGATGCTCATCGGCATGATTTGTTCGGCGCCGATGGGGCCCGTGGGCGTGCTCTGCGTGCAGCGCACGCTGAAGAAAGGCCGCTGGTACGGGTTCGTGACAGGCGTGGGAGCCGCCATCAGCGACATGATTTATGCCGGAATTACAGGATTCGGCATGGCTTTCGTGATGGACTTCGTGAACAACGCGCAGACGCGCTTCTACCTGCAAATTGCGGGCAGCCTGATGCTCTTGGGCTTCGGCTGGTACACCTACCACACCGACCCCACGAAGAACATCCACCAGTCGAGTGCCGACAAGGGCACGCTCACCTACAATGCCTTCACGGCGTTTCTCGTCACGTTTTCCAACCCCCTCATCGTGTTCCTTTTCATGGCGCTCTACGCGCAGTTTGCCTTCGTCATGCCCGCCCTTTCGTTTGAGATGGTCGTGGGCTTTGCCAGCATTGCCGGCGGTGCGCTGCTGTGGTGGTGGGGGCTGACGTGGCTGGTCGATAAAATCCGCACGAAGTTCGACGAGAACGGCATCCGCATCATCAATCAGGTCATCGGCGTGGCCGTCATCATCGGCAGCATCATCATGCTGCTCGGAACCGTCACCAATCTGTTTCGGTTTGAATAACAACATTTGTCTGAACTCCTGCAACTCCTGCAACTCCTGAACTCCTGAAACTCCTGAAACTCCTGAAACTCCTGAACTCCTAAAAATGTATATCTCCCAAGAACTACGCAAGAAAAGCATTGCCGAATACCTGCTCTACATGTGGCAGGTGGAGGACATCATCCGCGCCTACGACTGCTCGCTGACTCGCCTGCGCCGCGAATACATCAGCCGGTTCGACTACGACGACGAGCAGCGCGGCGAACTCACCGACTGGTTTGGCAACCTCGTGACCATGATGAACCAAGAGGGCCGGCGCGAGGGCGGACACCTGCAAATCAACCAAATCACGCTCCAGCAGATGACGGAACTCCACGCGCAACTGCTCGCCAGCACGAAATTCCCGTTCTACACGGCACAATATTATAAGGTGTTGCCCTTCATCGTGGAACTGCGCAATCGGGGCGACAAGGACCAAAGCGAAATCGAAACCTGCCTCAACGCCCTCTACGGCACGATGATGCTGCGGCTGCAACAGCGCGAAATCTCGCCCGACACGAAGCACGCCATCGCCGAAATCACGACGTTCATCGGGCTGCTGTCAGACTATTACCTCAAAGACAAGGAAGAGGGGCTGGAATTTGAGTAAAATCGTAAATTGTCAAATAGTAAATCGTAAAATAGTAAATTGTAAAATCGTCAAATATGAACGTTTTAATTACTGGCTGCAACGGCCAACTGGGCAACGAAATGCAACTGCTGGAACAGGCCGACAGCAACAACAAATACTTCAACACCGACGTGGCCGAACTCGACATCACCAATGCCGACGCCATACGCCAGTTCGTGGAAGACAACCAAATCGACGGCATCGTGAACTGCGCCGCCTACACCGCCGTGGACAAGGCTGAGAGCGACGAGGAACTCTGCCGAAAACTCAACGCCGAGGCTCCGGCCTACCTCGCGCACGCCATCGACGAGCGCGGAGGATGGATGATTCAGGTCAGCACCGACTACGTCTTCGACGGCACGAACCACACGCCCTACACCGAAGACGAAGACACCTGTCCGAACAGCGTCTATGGCAGCACGAAACTCGTGGGCGAGTTCAACGTGCTGAAACTCTGCCGTCGGGCCATGGTCATCCGCACGGCGTGGCTCTACTCCACTTTCGGCAACAATTTCGTGAAGACCATGCTGCGGCTGGGGCGCGAAAAATCGGAACTCGGCGTCATTTTCGACCAAATCGGCACACCAACTTACGCCCGCGACCTCGCCACGACCATCATGACGGCCATCGAAAAGGGTGTCGTGCCTGGAATCTACCATTTTTCCAATGAGGGCGTCGCCTCGTGGTACGATTTCACACTCGCCATCCATCGTCTGGCAGGCATCGAGTCGTGCCGCGTGCGCCCGATTCACACCGCCGACTACCCTACTCCGGCCACCCGTCCGCACTACAGCGTGCTCGACAAGACCAAAATCAAGCAGACCTACGGCATTGAAATCCCCCACTGGGAAACCTCGCTCGCCGAGTGCGTCCGCAAACTCACAAACAACTGAAAAGACAAAAACAGATGAACCCAGAAATAGAACGCAGGCGAACCTTCGCCATCATCAGCCACCCCGACGCCGGTAAAACCACGCTGACGGAGAAATTCCTGCTCTTCGGCGGCCAGATTCAGGTGGCCGGAGCCGTGAAAAGCAACAAAATCCGCAAAACCGCCACGAGCGACTGGATGGACATCGAGAAACAGCGCGGAATTTCGGTCTCGACCTCGGTGATGGAGTTTGACTACACCCCCGAAGGCTCCGACGTGGAATACAAGGTGAACATCCTCGACACGCCCGGCCACCAAGACTTCGCCGAAGACACCTATCGCACGCTGACCGCCGTCGATTCGGCCATTATCGTGGTCGATGGCGCGAAGGGCGTGGAAACGCAGACGCGGAAACTGATGGAGGTTTGTCGCATGAGGAACACGCCCGTCATCATCTTCATCAACAAGATGGACCGCGAGGGCCGCGACCCGTTCGACTTGCTCGACGAACTCGAGGAGGAACTGAAAATCAAGGTGCGCCCGCTGTCGTGGCCCATCAACCAGGGTGCGAAATTCAAGGGCGTCTATAATATTTATGAGCAGAAACTCGACCTGTTCACGCCCGACAAACAGCGCGTGACGGAGAAAGTGGCGGTTGACATCGGCAGCGAGGAACTCGACCAGCGCGTCGGCGGGCAAGACGCCCGGCAGTTGCGCGACGACTTGGAACTCATTGATGGCGTTTACCCCGAATTCGAGGTCGAAACCTACCGCTCGGCCGAGGTCGCTCCCGTGTTTTTCGGCTCGGCGCTCAACAATTTCGGCGTTCAGGAATTGCTGAACTGCTTTGTGGAAATTGCGCCGTCGCCCCGTCCGACGAAGGCCGAGGAGCGCGAAGTGACGCCCGAGGAAAAGAAATTCACGGGCTTCATCTTCAAAATCACGGCCAACATCGACCCCAACCACCGCTCGTGTATCGCGTTTTGCAAGATTTGCAGCGGAAAATTCGTGCGCAACCAGCCCTATCTGCACGTTCGTCAGGGAAAAACCCTACGATTCACGTCGCCCATGCAGTTCATGGCGCAGCGCAAATCGACCATCGACGAGGCCTGGGCCGGCGACATCATCGGACTGCCCGACACCGGCGGCCAGTTTAAAATCGGCGACACGCTCACCGAGGGCGAACAGTTGCATTTCCGCGGACTGCCGTCGTTCTCGCCCGAAATGTTCAAATACATCGAAAACGACGACCCGATGCGCTCGAAACAGTTGGAGAAAGGCATCGCGCAACTCATGGACGAGGGCGTGGCGCAGTTGTTCGTCAACCAGTTCAACGGCCGGAAAATCGTCGGAACCGTCGGACAACTCCAGTTCGAGGTCATCCAGTATCGCTTGGAGAACGAATACAACGCGAAATGCCGCTGGGAACCCGTCCACCTCTACAAGGCCTGCTGGATTGAGGCCGACGACGACAAGGAACTTGAGGCTTTCAAGAAGCGGAAATATCAGTACATGGCGAAAGACCGCGAGGGTCGCGACGTCTTCTTAGCCGACTCGGGCTATGTCTTGTCGATGGCGCAGCAAGATTTCGAGCACATCCGCTTCCATTTCACCAGCGAATTCTAAGCCGAAATCACTCTTCCATCGGCACGCAGCACCAGCGCGACACCTTCAGCATCACGCCCAGTCCGGGCACTTCCTTGAGCAGGTAATATTTCTTGTTCGAGCGCACGAGTTTGCCCGTCAGACCTTTCAGCGGCCCGTATTTCACCAAGACGGGCGCTCCGGCCTTCATTTTCGCCTCGTGTTCGCTCAGGTATTTGCGCATTTCAATCTCGGGATTGCACATCGTCTGGAACTCGCGCATCTCGCGCGCTGGAATCTCGTACCACTCGCGGTTTTCGCGACTTTTCGTCATCACCGTGTAGCGGAACGGCGCGTCTTCGAGCATCTTGCTCATCTCCTTCCTTCCGACGTTTTTCTTCAGAAAGACGAGGTTTGAAACCACCGGCCGCAACACGTGCTTCACCTTGCCTTCGCGCTCAATATCGACATAGCGCATCGGCACGAAAAACTCGAGTTCTTTCAATTTAAGCCATTCGCTTACAGTCTTGTAGCGCGAAAAAAACAACCTGATGACATACCACGGTGTCTGATCTTCTTCTGGCTGGCTAATTGCTGTCAGTTCATTTTCCATTGCGGCTGCGAATTAGGAGATTTTAGTCATGAACCGGCGAAGTTTCTCGACATCTTTCACGCCGGGCTCGGTTTCAAACTGCGAACTGACGCTCACGCCTGCAAATCGCGGATGGCGGAACGCGGCGATGCGCTCCGCGTCGTCAAGGCCGATGCATCCACCCAGCAGGAAAGGCGTCTGGCCGTCGTAGTCGTTGAGAATGTTCCAGTCGGCCTGCTCCTCGAGCGATTTCACCACGAAGAGATACATATCGGCCACGCCCTCGTATTCCTTGTATTTCAAAATGTCGTCGGGCGTAATCACCAGCAGCGTCTTGATGACGCGCACGCCGCGACGGATGTCAGGCTCGAGCGTCCGCTTCAGGTTCTCAATCATCACGCGGCTCTCGCTGCCGTTGAGTTGAACGTAGTCGAGTTGGTAGTTATACACCCGCGTGACGATGTTTTGCGGCATATCGTCGGAAAAAACGCCCACGCGAAGCGGTTGCGCAGACTGAGCAGCACCGGCCAAAGCGTTGCCACCCACCTTATAACGGCCCATCTGCTCCTCGCTATAGTCGGGAATGATGCCGGCACGCGACGTTACCATAGCCACAAATCGCTGACTCTCTGGCCGAAAGTCGAACCCCAGCATATCGACTCCCAGTTCCGACACGGCGCGAATATTGTCGGCTTCGCGCATACCGCAAACTTTCACTATCATATTTATTTCTTAGATGTTGCTTTTTCGTTGTTCTACATTTTTCTATACAAAATTACGCAATATTTTCGAAATGGCAAACCGTTTTTCCATTTTTCGTGTCAAATCGTGAAAAAAAGCGTCGAAAATGCGGTTTTTTCTGAGAAAATTGCTATTTTTGCACGATATTTTGGAGAGAAAGCATTGATTTTTATGAATGAAGACAGAGAGAAAAGAGTAAATCCGTTTT
>JAFUVC010000064.1 GCA_017483785.1 Prevotella sp. | reverse complement strand
GCTGAGAACGCCCTTGTTGCTGCTGACATCACGGTGAACAAGAACATGGTTCCGTTCGACTCGCGCTCGGCCTTCCAGACCTCTGGCTTGCGCCTCGGCACGCCCGCCATCACCACGCGCGGCGCCAAGGAAGACCTCATGCCGCTCATCGCTGAACTCATCGAAACCGTGCTCAACGCACCGGAAGACGAGCAGGTCATCGCTGCCGTGCGCCAGCGCGTCAACGAAACGATGAAGAACTATCCGCTCTTCGCCTATTAAACGATGATTCAATATGTTTTGACAGCAATCATTCTCGTGCTCTCCGTCGCCTACGCGGTCTATCGGCTGCGAAAAGCGGCGGAGAGTTCCGACAATTGCGCCGGCGGTTGCAAAGATTGTCCGATGCGGGATTGTGGGGCGAGGAAGGAGTTTCGAGGAACGAGGAACGTATTTTCGAGGAACGAAAGACTATCGTCTGAACTCCTGAACTCCCGAACTCCTGCAACTCCTTGATTAAAAATTGTTAAAAATCCGCGTGCAAAGAAAAATTTTTAATTATTAATTCTTAATTATTAATTATTTGTACTACCTTTGCAGCCGCAAATCAAAAATCACGGTGCGTTAACAAAGCGGTTATGTGTTGGTCTGCAAAACCAAATAGAGCGGTTCGACTCCGCTACGCACCTCTTTTTTTATGGAAATCAAAAACGCATTTTTCACCCTTTCGGCGCCCAACGTGGGACTCTGCCCGAAAGACAACAAACCCGAATACGCTTTCATCGGCCGCTCCAACGTCGGAAAATCAAGCCTCATCAACATGCTCTGCAACCACAAAGGGTTGGCCAAAACGTCGGCGACGCCGGGAAAGACGCTGCTCATCAACCATTTCGTCATCAACAAGGAGTGGTACATCGTCGATTTGCCGGGCTACGGCTTCGCCAAACGCTCGAAAACCGAGCGCCAGAAACTCGAAAACATGATTCGCGGCTACATTCTCCAGCGCGAACAACTCGTCAACGTCTTCGTCTTGATTGACATTCGCCACGACCAGCAGCCCATCGACCGCGAACTTATCACGTGGCTCGGCGAGTCGGGCATTCCGTTCAGCATCGTCTTCACGAAGGCCGACAAACTCGGTCCCGTGAAAGCCAAGGCCAACGTCGCCGCGTGGATGGATAAACTCAAAGATGAGTGGGAGGAACTCCCCCCCCACTTCATTACCAGTGCCGAGAAAAAAATCGGCCGCGACGATGTGTTAAACTACATCGACGAAATTAACCAAAGCCTGCAAAACACTTAATTTTTCTTTGCCGCAGGGCGCTTTTTCGCGGCGGTTTCCTTCTTGGAACCCTCCAATTTGTCGAGCATCGCCTTCAGGCGGATGATTTCCTTGTTTCGCCGCTCAATTTCGTCGCTTTGGTTGCGAATTGTGGTCAAGAGCGACTCGAGTTGCTCGTTGTCGATTTCCTCGGGATACATGTTGTTCACGCGGTTCAGGAAGTCGCCAAGGATGTTCATGTAGTTCGTGAAGGCATCGAATGGCGAGGTGTAGATACCGCGGTCGAGCCCGACGTTCGACGGCTTCGTCGTCATGAAGCGGAAATTGTCGGCAGCCTGCAGATAGTCCCAGTCGAGGTTGATTTTCGGGTCGTTGGCAATGCGGACGCGGTCGGCCACGCCATAGAGTTTCTGGAACGCCTCGCGCTGCATCGGGTTTCCGAGCCAGCAACTGGCGTCGCGCTCTTCATCGACCCACGACAGCGCGTCGGGCACGTTCAGGGCGCCCACGCTCTTCGTCTTCATGCAGATTTCGGTCGGCGTGGAGAACGTGATTTTCTTCGCCTTTGCGCAGGCGGGAATGGCGCGCAGGAACTCCAGGATGTTCGACGACAGTGGCTGGGCGATGCCGAGGGCCGACAGTTCCATGAAAATGTTGATAATCTGGCTTTCCTCGGGGTGCGAGGCGATTTCGTTCACGTAGTTGTCGGCAAAGAGCGGATAGCCTTCCCACTCGGGGTTGTTGAAGCGCAGCGAAATGTCGTCGGAGAGTTTCACGTCGCGCAGCAACAGTTTCAGGTTCGGCGCCATCGCGCAATGATATATATAATGTGGCGACTTCCAGCCGAGCACGTGCTTGGCACCCTCGGTGAGCATTCCCTTGAAGCCCATCTGCGAGGCCATCAGGCCGATGTCGTCGCTGTAGATGAGCGACGAGTTGCGGAGCACCGTCGGCGTCTGGCCGAAATATTCCTTCATTTTCGCCATCTGCTTCTTCACGTCGGCCTTGAAGCACTCTTCGTTGATGAGCGACGAAAGTCCGTGGCTATAGGGCTCGGCGAGGAATTCCACGCATCCCGTGGCGTTCATTTCCTGAAGTTTCTCCAAGACTTGCGGCGCGTGCATTTCCAACTGCTCGATGCCTACGCCCGAGAGCGAGAACGCCACTTTGAAGTACTTGCCGTTCTCCTTGATCATCTCGTGGAGCGTGTTCAGGGCCGGCATGTAGCTGCGCTCGGCGATGTCCGTGATGCTACGCTCGTTTTCGTAGTCGTCGTAGTAATAATGGTCTCTTCCGATGTCGAAGAAACGGTAGCGTTTGAGATGGATAATCTGGTGAATCTCAAAATATAGACAGATTGTTTTCATAATTTACAATTTGACAATTTACTATTTACGATTTATTTTGCAATTTACTGTTCCCAGCCAAGGGTTCTCTGATAGAGCGTGCGAATCCACTTTCCGACCTTCTCCCACGTGATTTGGTCCACTTCGCGCTTGCCTTCTTCCTGAAGGAACTTGAAAAGGCTCTCGTTGACGCAAATCGAGTAGATGGCGTCGGCCATGGCGTGAATGTCCCAGTAATCGACCTTGATGCAGTTGTGGAGGATTTCGGCGCATCCCGACTGCTTCGAGATGATGGTGGGCGTGCCGCACTGCATGGCTTCGAGGGGCGAAATGCCGAACGGCTCGGAAACCGACGGCATCACATAGACATCGGAGTCTTTCAGGCACTCATAGACCTGTTTTCCTCGCATAAAGCCCGGGAAATGGAACCGGTCGGCAATGCCGCGCTCGGCAGCGAGGTAAATCATCTGCTCCATCATGTCGCCCGAGCCTGCGAAGCAGAAGCGGACGTTGCGCGTGCGGTGGAGCACCATGTTGGCGGCCTCGACGAAGTATTCGGGGCCCTTCTGCATGGTGATTCGCCCAAGGAACGTCACCACCTTCTCCTTGCCCGTGTGGTCGGGTCGCGGAATGTCTTGCAACTCCTGCGCGAGCGGATAGACGGCGTTGTGGACCGTGAAGCACTTGCGCGGATCTTGGTGATACTGGTGGATGACGGTCTGGCGCGTCAGTTCGCTGACGCACATGATGCAGTCAGCGTTGTCCATGCCGTTTTTCTCGATGGAATAGACCGTCGGGTTCACTTTTCCACGCGAGCGGTCGAAGTCGGTGGCGTGCACGTGGATGCACAGCGGCTTGCCCGACACCTGCTTGGCGTGAATGCCGGCGGGATAGGTCAGCCAGTCGTGGGCGTGGATGATGTCAAACTGCTCCGTGCGAGCCACGACGCCCGCGATTATCGAGTAGTTGTTGATTTCCTCGTGAAGGTTTCCCGGATAGCCTCCGGCAAACTCCATCGCGCCGAGATCGTTGACGTACATATAGTTGAAATCGGCGTAGATATGGTCGCGATAGCGGAAATAGTCTTCGGGCGACATGATGTTGCCCACGCGCTGCTGCACATGGTCGTAACTGACGTCGCGCCACGCAATGGGCACGGCATTCATGGCCACAATCTTGCAGGCCGAGCGGTCTTCGTCGCCGAAGGGCTTGGGCAGACAGAGCACGGTTTCAATGTCGCCCTGTGCGTGCAGACCTTGCGAAATGCCGTAGTTGGCCGTGGCAAGTCCGCCGAAGACATGAGGAGGATATTCCCATCCGAACATCAATACTTTCATTTCCTGTTTCCTCCTTTCTTTAATATTTATAGCGTTCAAGCAACTCCAGCGTGCGCAGAATCTCGGCCACGTTCATGGCGAACGACATGGCTCCGCGCCCGTGGAAAGGCGGATTGCCGTCGAAGAGTTCGCTGATGGTTCCTAAAGCGAGATAGTTTATCTCGTCTTCGTAGCCCACCATCTGGCGCTCGATGAACGACAGGCGGGT
>JAFUVC010000063.1 GCA_017483785.1 Prevotella sp. | reverse complement strand
TTCCTTGATTCATGATTTCTGCCTCTTGCAATACGATTTGCAAAAGTACAAAATCAAATCTCGAAAAAATAATATTCGCGTAACTCATTGAAAATAATTAATTTAAATCATGTCCAAGAAATTTTCTTTGGACAGTAGTGTTATAAATTAATTTATAAAAATTATACTCGTTTGGAAAAGAAGGGGAGAAATTATTTAACTACTTTTGTGATGATATTTGAAACAAAGATTGTAGAACTTCAATTTCAACAGAATAAAGAATAGTGAAGGCGGTTCTTTTCACGACGATTGCATGGAGTCGGAAAATCAAAGGTTCG
Organism: Prevotella sp.; assembly: GCA_017483785.1. GTDB lineage: Bacteria > Bacteroidota > Bacteroidia > Bacteroidales > Bacteroidaceae > Prevotella. The sequence goes on along the minus strand of JAFUVC010000063.1, from coordinate 22,021 downwards.
TGGCATACTTGATCTGCGTCGGCACGCCTTCTCTGCCCGAAGCATTTAAAAGCAAAATAGGCGGACTATGGTGTTGTGATAAATCTACGCGATTTTCTACATAACAAAGAGTGCTTGCCTCACGGCAAGCACCTTGACTAAACTAAACAAATACATTATGAAAATTCTTTAAAGGAAAGGCGAAATTTCGGCTATCCAGGCATCAATGCGGCCGTCGGTCTTGTCGTCCTCGTTCACGTCGTCAAGAGGAAGTCCGATAAACTTGCCGTCGACGATGGCCTCTGAGCCGTCGAACGTGTAGCCGTCGGTTTCCACGGCTCCCACGAAACGGGCTCCGCTTTCCTTGATGCCGCTGTACAATTCTCCAAGGCCGCCCACGAAAGTGTCTCCATAAGACTCGCAGTCGCCACAGCCAAAGAAAGCGATGGTTTTCCCCGAGAGGTCGGTACCCTGAAGCACTTTCAGGCCGTCGTACCAGTCGTCTTGCAACTCGCCGGCACCCCATGTGGACGTGCCGAGAATCAGATTCTGGTGATGATTCACGATGTCGGCATTGATTTCCTGTACGTTGATGGCCTCGACACCTAACTTGCCGGCAATCTTCTCAGCGATGGCCTCACACGTTCCCGTAGAGGAACCAAAAATTACGATAGTTGCGTTCATTTTTTTTCTTATTTTTGTTTCACGCTGCAAAGTTACGCCGAAAACCTCGACGGCGCAATACTTAAAATTAAGGTTTTTATTGTCAACGCGCAGCGAAGCATACCAAGAAATTATTAGAGTCGCCTCGGTCGAGGTTGCAATAGCCTTTTCAACCTTTCTTCCCCTCGCGCTTTGCTTTTTTCTCAATGCCCTTAATGCTCTCCAAATACGCTTGCTCCACCGATGAAAGCGTTTTCACTTGAAACTTGCGGTACTCCGCAATGGCTTTTTCCATTGCCTCTTCATGGCTGACAGCGCCGCCGTCGGTTAGCAACTCCTCGCCAATAGATACAATGTTGCGATCCAATTGACGAACATAGTCTTCCATATACATGGGACGATGTTTCAATGCTTGGATTTCTGCAAAGTCAAAATATCCGGAAACGAGGTTGTTTAGAATCTTCAGTTCGTCTGCCGAGAGATAATTCTTGGCAATTTTCACGTCATTCAAGCAAGGCAATTCGCCCTTGAATGTGGTCAGCCCCATGAAAGGCTTGTCGGCATCAGCACGTTCGTAAATGACTTCAGCCGCCGTGTGTCCGTGAGCCGCATAATGCAGTTTGTTCTGCACAATCTTGAAAAACAGCCGAGAGGTCTCTGAACGTGGGTCGTAGTCAACGGCAGTGGCATAGAGGTCGAGCACCTGCCGATAAAGCACTTTTTCTGAGGAGCGAATGTCACGGATTCGGTCGAGCAACTCTTTCCAATAACTGCCGCCGCCGAGGTTCTTCAACCGCTCGTCGTCCATTGTAAAGCCTTTCACGATATATTCGTGCAGCCGTTCCGTGGCCCATTGGCGGAAACGGGTGGCGATGATAGAACGGATGCGGTAACCTAATGAAATAATCATATCAAGATTATAATAAGGCATCTCACGTGCGACTTCTCTATTCCCTTCTTGACGAACCTGTCGGAATTTCCGACAAGTTGCATTTTCCTCCAACTCGCCCTCCTCGTATATATGCTTGATATGCTCCACAACATTGGTTCGTGAAGAAGCATAAAGGTCTGCCATCTGCTGCTGCGTCAGCCAAACCGACTCATCTTCCAATTTTACATCTAATCGGATGCTCCCGTCTTCCGACTGATAGATGATGATATTTTGTTGTTCGTCCATACCTAATAATGCTTTGTTTTATATACCTCTCTCTGCCCAGTCGCCTCTATCCAGATTACGATAACCGATGGCCTCGGCGATGTGGTGGCTTTGGACTTTCTCTGAATTTTCGAGGTCGGCGATGGTGCGGGCGACTTTCAGGATGCGGCTGTAGGCGCGGGCGGAGAGCGAGAGCCGTTCCATTGCCATGCGCAGCATCTGAACCCCGGCTTCGTCGGGCTCGGCATAAAGGTGAATCATCTTTTCGGTCATCTGCGCGTTGCAGTGCACAGAGCCCCCTCCCGACCTTCCCCCACCGATGGAGGAGTGGTCGCGGAACCGCTCTTCCTGCCGCTGACGGGCTTTCACCACGCGTTCGCGAATCTGCGCCGACGGCTCGCCGGGCGCAATTTTCGAGATGTCCTTGAAGGGCACGGGCGTGATTTCAATCTGGATGTCGATGCGGTCGAGCAGCGGACCAGAAATGCGCGACATATAGCGGGCGCGCTGGCCGGGCGTGCAGACGCACTGGTGGGTGGGGTCGCCGTAGTAGCCGCACGGACAGGGGTTGCACGAGGCCACGAACATGAACGAGCAGGGCAGTTCGAGCGAATATTTGGCGCGGCTGATGGTGATTTTCCTGTCTTCGAGCGGCTGGCGCAGCACTTCGAGCGTCTGCTTGTTGAATTCTGTGAGTTCGTCGGCAAAGAGCACGCCGTTGTGGGCCAGCGAAATCTCGCCGGGCTGCGGATTCGTGCCGCCTCCGACGAGGGCGACTTCCGAAATCGTGTGGTGCGGCGCACGGAACGGCCGCTGCGAAATCAGCGTGGCATTGCGGCCGAGTTTGCCTGCAATCGAGTGGATTTGCGTGGTTTCGAGGCTTTCGGCCAGCGAGAGTGGCGGCAAAATGCTCGGCAACCGCTTCGCCATCATCGACTTACCACTTCCGGGACTACCTATCATAATCAGGTTGTGGCCGCCCGCAGCCGCCACTTCGAGGGCGCGTCGGGCCGCGTTCTGACCGCGCACGTCAGAGAAATCGAGGTCGAAATGCGCTTGTTGCTCGTAGAATTCGCGCCGTGTGTCGATGTGGAGCGGCTCGAAAGCCTGTCGGCCAGAGAGGAAATTGATGACGTCTTGCAGCGACTCCATGCCATAGACCTCAAGATTGTTGACCACCGCCGCCTCGCGCACGTTCTGCGCCGGCACGATGAGGCCCTTGAACTGCTCTTTTCGCGCCTTGATGGCGATGGGCAGGGCTCCGCGCACAGGCTGCAACGACCCGTCGAGGCTGAGTTCGCCGACAATCATGTAGCGCTCCAGGTCTTCGCAGACGATGCTTCCGCTGGCAGCCAGCAGCGCAATGGCCAGGGGCAGGTCGAACGACGAGCCCTCTTTGCGCAGGTCGGCCGGCGCCATGTTCACCGTGATGTCGCCATGCGGAAACTTGTAGCCCGTCTGCTGCAAGGCCGCGGCAATGCGGTTGCGACCCTCGCGCACGGCGGTGTCGCCGAGTCCCGTGAATCGGTACATCACGCCGGGATTCATACTCACTTCAATGGTGACGGTGGTCACTTCGAGGCCGTTCACCGCCGCACAATACGTTTTTACCAGCATATTTTTGAATGATTTGCCACAAAGTTACGAATAAATCTTTATTCGCCGCTATTTTTTCAGAAGTTTTTCCACTTCCTTATACAAATCATTCCCTGAATAATGGCTTCCATAGACGAGGCCGTTGCGATAGACGACGTTGTCGCAAACGGTGGTCATGCCGAGCGTTTTGATGGCTTTCCCGTCGAAGAAATCGGGGTCGAAAATCACGGGACAGGTGATGGAATCGCGCTTCATGGTGCGCTCGCACTCCTGCTTGTTGCCGTCGATGAGGATGGAAACGATGCTGAGTTGCCCCCTCGACCTCCTTTGCAGTCGGCACAGTCGTCGCAGAACGTCCATGCTTTCGTAATTCCATGACGCACAGGTGGTTACGACGCTCACGGGCGTGTTTTTCAAGACGCTCGACGACACGTTTCCCTGATTGATTCCAGTGCCCGAAAAAGTGGGCATGGGAGTGCCTTTCTCGGTGTTTTTCTGATTTTTCGCCTTGAGTTGCAGTCGTTTTATCGACATATTTTCGGGTTGCTGCCCCGACAAGGCCGACAGCAGCTGCTCGGCTTTTTTGTTGTCGGCGAACTGGCCTTGCATGAAATGGCGCAGCACGATGTATTCGCAGATGCGCGAATCGAGGTGCTCGCGCACAAATTCTTCCGCAATTTTCGGCACGTCGGCGGGCGACTCTCCCAAGATTTTCTTGCGGAAAAGCGTCATCAGTTCGTTGTCTTTCGTGCCACTCACCTGAAGTTCGCTCAGGTTGGTGGCGTCGGCCTTGATGTCCACGCCTTCTCCGGGTTCGGTGAATACGGGCAGTTCCGAGAAATTCGGGAAGACGAGGACGATGGTGGCGGGCTTGTTGTCGAAATACTCATAGGCAAAATTTCCTCGGTCCACGCGAATCGTGTCAATGTCGATGGGGCTTTCCTCCAGCCCGTAAACGTAAAATTCGCCTTGGTTGAAGTTCTTGAACTTTCCCTCGACCGAGAAACTGTTTCCGTCGCCGCCGCACGCCGTGAAAAGCAGGCCCAGCAGCAGGCATAAAACACCCCGGCCACCCTTGCGGAAGGGGAGCAACGTTCTTTGTCGGTGATTCCTTTTCATCCTCATGGTAAAGAAGATTGCTCCCTTTCCAGAAATGGTGTGGTCGGGGATGGTTCTTCGGTTTTCAGTTTTTATTTCAGTAAGGAAAATTCCAAGTCGTTGTCAGCGTAGTTTCTGAGCGACGGGTCGAGATTCAGCGCCTCTTTCAAGTACGACTCGGCGGCAAATTTGTTGCCTCGGCGAGCGGCCACAATCGCGTGGAGATAGCTGGTGATGGCATCGGGGTTCTTCACTTTGTCGAGGGTCTGGATGGCCTTTTCGTAGTTTTTGTTGAGCAACTGTGCGAGGGCTGCGCTGTTGCTGGCCGACTCCTCGAAATTGGCCTCAGCCTGTGCGAAATTGCCCTTTGCGATGTTCAGGTTGCCCAGTGCCTCGCCAAATCCGTTGGCACCGATGGCATTGGCAATCTGGTTCTCGGCTTCGGTCAGGTTTCCTTTTTTCAGGGCAATCAGTCCGAGGTTTGCAAAGGCTTCGGGAGCCTTGTTGTTCACGCGCAGTGCCTGCTGGATGTAGTTCTCGGCCTTGTCGTTCTCGCCGGCGTTGAAGGCCAGCACGGCCAGGTTGTTCAAGGCGCGATAGTCCTTGTCCCAATACTGGGCGGTTTTCTTGTAAATAGCCTCTTTCTCGGCCTGGTTGTCGGTCAGCGTGGCGGCGTAGAGCATTTCCTCGACGCTCAGTTTCGTGGCGTCGTTCTGGTATTGTGCCTTGATTTGCTCGTCGCTGCGGCCCACCACGTCGTAGTTAATCGTCATGCGGGCGCGGCGCAGTTCGGGCAGAATGCCGTCGGCCAGTTCGCGGAAGGCTGCGCTCATGTTGCGAATCTGCTGCTCGCGCTGCTCGGGGTCTTTATACATCGAGAGCACGCGCAGAATCACTTCCTTGTCTTGAATGTTCGAGGCCTGAACCAACTGCTGGAAGCCTTCCCAGTCTTGTGCCGTGTAGCGCGAATCCACTGCGGCATCGACCTGCGTCTGCTTCAAGGTCTGCTTCACGTATTGCTCCGACGCGTCCTGACGCTTGCCTGCCAAGCGGTCGTTGTATTCAAAACCGCCCTCGGGCGAGGCGTATGCTGCCACTTCTACGTTCTTCACTGCCAGTTTTTCGCCGCGGTCGGCATTGATTCTCTGCAACAGGCGGACAAACTCCTGAACGGAGTTGTTTTTCAGTTCGCTCTGGCGCAAAACGGCCTGATTCACAAGGAATTTCACCGTGGCGTCGTACTTCTGCGAGCGAACGCGCTGGAACGAGTCGGGGGCGATGCAGCCTCCGGCGTTCATCATGGCCTGTTTGTAGAGTTCGCTCGTGGCAATCACGCCCGTTGCGACCTTCACGGCAGGAATCTGCACCTGTTTCTTGCCCAGTTTGGCGAGGAAAGTCAGGTACATATCGCTTTTCTGCATCTCGGGCACGTAGTCGAACTGCGTTTTCATCGTGTAGTGGCCGCCCAGACGATAGGAAATGGTCTGGTCGTTGCCCATCACCTTCTCGCCCTGAAACGTGGCGGGAATGCCCTGCGCCACTTGTCCGTTGCCGTAGCGGAGTTCGGGAATCACGGTCACTTGCGCGTTGCGCTTCATGTATTTTTCGGGGAATTTTCCGTTGATGGTGGCCGGCACTTTTCCGCCCATGGTTTCCAACGGATTCGGTGTCACTTCGAAGTTGTCGGCCGACAGCGGGCCTAGTTTTGAACACGATGTAAACACGAAAACTGCTGTCAGAGCAGCAAAAATAAGATTTTTACGCATATCAAAAGAAATGTTTAATTAAATAGGGTGCCGCGAGCGGGACTCGAACCCGCACAGCCATCACTGGCCAAGGGATTTTAAGTCCCTCGTGTCTACCATTCCACCATCGCGGCGTGGAAAAATTCTTCAATGAACACTTTTTTGAAATGCAAAGATAAGGCTTATTCCGTGAAATTCCAAAGAATTTAATTTTTTTTATATCATATTGATTACTTTCAGTTCGCCATAGGGACCGCTCGTGGAGGCTGGATAGCGCTCCAATTTCTTGCCGCCGTCGCCTTTCACGATGTGGCCGCCGTAGTTCATGTCGTATTCGCGGTGGCAGGTGTTGCAGACGGCCATTCCGTTGCTCGTCGTCTGCAAGGCATGGCTCTGGATGGGCACGCGGGCGTCGTCGAAGCAGTTGGGGCACTCGCGGTCGTAGGCGTAGAAGATATGGTCGGTCTGGTTGCCATAGCCGACAATCAGGCCGTTGTTCATGCCCAGATGCAAAGTCCGCCTCTGGTCGATGGCGTTGAAAATGGTTTCGCTGGAGGTTCCCTGATTGCTGGTGAAGCGGAAATAGCGCGCACCGTCGCGCATGGTCTGCGTAACGGTGGTGAACACGCCTGAATTGGGTGTCATGGCGGCGGCGAGAATGGCATCGTTGTGCACCGCGTTGTCTAAAACGAAATAGCAGGGTTTCGTGCTGAACTCACTCTGCACGTCGCCGCACGAAGTGGGGGAAAGCATCGCGAAAGCCGCCAAAATCAAAATTTTCAATCTTTTCATCACTCGCTCCTCCTTCCTCGCTCCTCGTTCCTCGAATTCATCCATCGTACTTCACCGACTGAAGCATGTCGGCCATTTTCTCGAGCCCTTCTTGCAGGGGTCTGGAAACCATGGCCTTGATAAACGGGTTGAGTTCGGCCTTGATGGTGAGTTTCATCTTGCAGGTTTCGTCGGTCACGGGCAGCAGTTGAATCCAGAAATTGAAATGCATCGGGCTGTCCACGCTCTCGAATTTGATGGTCTGCGGCTCCTCGCGCTCCACGATGCGCATGGCGATTTTCCCGACGGGAGCCACTTCAAGGCTGATGGAGTCGTTGTCGAACGTCAGATTTTGCAATTTGTCCTCGGGCAGGCGGTCTTTCACGCGCTCGAGGTTCTGCAAATTGCTCAGTGTCTCATATACTTTCGCTTGCGGCGCATCGATTTGGCGGATGCTGCTTTCAAATTTGCTGCTCATGGGCGACAATTATAAATTATAAATTATTAATTATCAATTATTATTTCCCCCACTCCGCAGGATTTTTCCGCCATTCGCGCAGCGTTGCGAGGTCGTTTTCCGAGACGTAGCCCGACTCGACGGCCTCAGCAATAACGTGCTCATAGTCGGTCAGGGTGAAAAGCGTCACTCCGGCCTTGCGAAACGCCTCCTCGGCCACGGGGAAGCCGTAGGTATGGCTGGCGACCATGCCCAAGACCTCGACACCGGCCTCGCGCAGCGCATCGACAGCTTTCAGCGACGAGCCACCCGTCGAAATCAAATCCTCGACCACCACGACCTTCGCGCCAGCCGCCAGTTCGCCCTCAATCTGGTTGCCCATGCCGTGGTCTTTCGGCTTCGGACGCACATAGGCAAACGGCAGATTCAACTCGTCGGCCACCAATGCGCCCTGCGAAATGGCACCGGTCGCCACGCCTGCAACGGCCTCTGCCTCGGGAAAATGCTCCAAAATGAGGTTTGCGAGGCGCAGTTTCACATACGAGCGCACCTCGGGATAGGAGTTCACCCGACGGTTGTCGCAATAAATGGGCGATTTCCATCCGCTCGCCCATGTGAACGGCTCTTGCGGACGCAGTTTTATCGCCTTGATTTCCAATAATTTACGCGCAAATGCTTGTTTCTGGTTGTCCATGTCTTTTTATTTATTGAAAGGTGAACTCATCCTCGCCGTCATCGTCATCTTCGATGACAAATATTTTCTCATACTCTTCCCACGGGTCTTCCTCTTCGAATTCCTTGGAGAAGACATTATGTTATCCGTTTATCCATTCGTCGGCACCTGTAGAACCATCAATCACCATCAGCGGATTGCTATAAGGAATGCCGTCGATTTCCGGCTTGATGTATTTTTTCCGTTTAACCATATTTTGTCCTTTCTTTTTGACGGGACAGTCCCTCGTTATTTGATGGTAACCTTTCTTCCGTTGTGGATATACACTCCGTGGGTTTGGGGTTGCTTGTTCAGGCGGATACCCTGCAAATTGAACCAGCCGTCGCGACTCGTTGTCACGGCTTCTTCCGACAGGGTTTCAATGCCCGTCACATTTGTATCATCGTCCATGAAAAAGAACGCGCCGCCCTTTGCTTCGGTACTCTGATTGATGCTTACGCCCTTTTTTTCTGCGGCTGTCACGGCATCATTGTAGTCTTTCTCCAGAATGACGCAGCGGTGGACAGGGACTGTTGTTCCATTATAGGGCCAGAAGCCAATCACCCTCGTGTTGATTTTCTGGGTCTGGAGCGACAGCGTCAGACAGGTGCGTGCCGCAACCGTGGTGTCGGCGCGGTTGTAAACATTGAATTTCTGGGCCGTCAAGTCGGTTTCAGTTGACTTCTCGCCCATAATACCCGTAAGGATGTTGCCGATTTTCTTGCCGTCGTCATCGACATACATCATTTGGGCTTTCTTCTCTCTTGCGGCAGCCAAGGCCCCCCTATCGTACTCGGGTTTTATGATGCGGGGGTCGCCTTTCTGCACACCGTGCAGGATATGCGGTGCTTCGGCATAGCCTTCAATGGTTCTGAGGTTTTCCCAGCCCTTGATGTCGAATTCCCAGACGGGCGGGAAGGCATACAGGCCGGCCTGACCAGTTTTTTCGCCGCCATCCTTTAATTTAGATCTCGACCTGACATAGACGGGCGTGTAGGCCGGAAGAATATTGTTGTCGCTGCCTTCGCCGCCAAACAGGTTCATCTGCATCTGGTTGCGAACGGTGGTGGTTCCGTTGTTTTCAATGTCGGTCTTGCTCGTGATGCCCTCCACGAAATAGACCGCCACTCCTTCGGGAATCACGGCATCGTAGTCGAGGTAGAGCGTGCTCGAGTAGTAGTCCAGTTGATTGTCCTGAGCCTGCGACAGCGTGTTTCTCGTCAGCGGATGCAGGTTGATGATGTAGGGCCAGATGTGGGCACGGATTTCGATGTGCGGGTCGAGTTCGTTGCTTGTTGTAATCTTTGTACCGTTAGGGAAGTCGGTTTTTCCGTTGATGGGATTTGTCGTCAGAGTCTGGTTATATCCCGTGTTGTAGCGGTAAACCAGCACTTTTCCGTAGAGGTCTTGGTCGCGATAGGTGCCGTAGATGCTTGAAATGTCGGGTTGCGAGTGCAGGAAAAGGTGGTATCCCGTGTGACCGTCGTGGTGCAGGTAGTTTCCTGCGAATTTGCTGCCTTCGCCTTCGTAGGTGGCAATATCGTCGGTTTCATCAACTTTACACATCCACGGCGTGGCTTCTTGTGCGATAATCTCGCCGCCGTTGAAATAGTCCCAGAGGTTTTCGTAGAGAGCCAGGTTGTTGTCGAGCGCGTGGGTGAAGCCTTCGTTTCCCGGCAGGTGGAGAGCCACCCAGTCGTGGGCACCTTGCGTTTCGTCGGTTCCGTCGTCGCCTTTCACCGCTTCAGCGTTCAGGTAGGCCACCTGCGGGCTCCAACTGCTATTTTCCTCATCCAAGGTTGCGTGGTTCAGACTGTTGAGGTTGAGCGTGAGCATCATGTTGTTGGCACACTTCAAACTGGTCATTCCCGGGCCGATTTCGGTTAAATCCAAGGAGGTCAGGAGGTTGTCTTCGCAGTGGAGTTCCTCGAACGTGCCATTTGCCAGATGGCTGAGGTCGAGTTCGGTCAGTCGGCTCGTGTAAATCATCGGGTCGCCGTTGATTTCGCGCACATATCGGTCGCCGTTTTCTTTCGTCAGCGTGTAACTTCCGCCATTGACGTGGACGACTTTGAGTTTTGCAATGTCTGCAGCGGTGCGACCTGCTGACGGAACCAGCAGGAAGTCCATCGACTCCCATTGGTTTCGGCTGCCGTTGAACTCCTGAAGGTTGCTGCATCTGCTCAGGTCGATGTCGCCGTTGCCCGTGAGCAGCCCCTGCGTGATGTTGATTTCCTCCAAAGCCAAGCAGTTCGAGAGGTCGAGATGGGTCAGCAGGTTGTTTTGGCAGTCGAGTCGGGTGATACCTGTACATCCCGACGCGTCTAAATACTCCATAGCATTGTAGTATTTCCAACTTTCGCCCTCGAAGTTGAGCGTGAGGCCGCCCGTCAGGCTGGTGCAGTTTTGAATTTGCAGTTTCCTGAGTTTGTTGCCTTCGTTGAAATTGTCAATGCCGTAATCTTCAACCGATTCGTCTTCACCTGTTTTCGGGGGCAGCAGCGAGAGCGTGGTCAACTGGGCGTGGTTCGACAGGTCGATTTCTTCCAAAGCCGAATAGTAGGCTCGGAAATTTTCAAGGTTCGGGGCGATGCACGTCGATGAGGTGCCGCCGCCTTTCAGGTCTAATTTGGTGACGCTGCTCTTGGTGAGTACCAGCGTGGTGAGGTCCGGGTGACTTCCGTTAGTGGTGGAAAGCACCAGTTCCTCCGACTGCGGGCCGGTGTAGAGCAGTTCCTGCAATTCTTGACAGTTCGAAACGTCGAGTTTCTTCACATTGATGGCATCGAGCATGGTCAGCGTGGTTGCGCTGTCGTCGAAATCTACTTCTTCGACATTGGGACTTCCCGTCAGGTCGAGAATAAACGTGGTTCTGCCAGAAGGCAGTTTAACGCCCTTTGCGCCTGTCAGGTTCAGACCAATGAGGTTCGAGTGGCTGGTGTAGTCCATGTAGTCAAGGGCTGCTTCAGTTTCATCACAGACGTGGGTGATGAACTCGGCATTTTCGGGATAGATTTTCAGGTTTCCTCCGGCGGTAAGATACTCTGTAAGTCCTGAGTTGCTGTAATAAAATTCGGCTCCAGTGTTGGAGTGAACGTCTGCAACCGCTACCAACCGAATGTATTTCGACACATCGAGCGGATTGGCGTGGGTGTAATTGTCCCCCAAATTAGGGTTATTGCTGATATTCAGGTGCTTCAACACGCCCGTTACCGTAGGCAGGGTGAGCGTGGCAATCGACGAGCCGTCCACGTGGAGTGTGGCCAAGGCAGAGTAAGCACTGACGTTCAACGACGTAAGTCCTGTAACGCCTGAAAGGCTCAACTCGTCGAGTTTGTTTATCGTTGTCGGCAGCGTGAGCGCAGTGTTTGAACTGAAAGCGATGTTGTCGGCATCCAACACGCGCAGGGCATTGCACGAACGTAAATTGAGTGACGTGAGATTCGAGTTGCTCACGGTCAGGTTGGTGAGTGTGCTGTTAGAACCCGAGGGAATCGTCAGCGTGGTCAACTGCGTGTTGCTGATGTTCAGCGTTCTTAATTTCACCGTCGCTTCTTTGAAAATCAAGGTTGTCAACTTTTTATTTTTCGACAAGTCAAGATCTACGCTTGATGCGTTCTTGGAAGCAATTGTCAGCGATTCCAAATTGGTGAAATACTCCACGCCTTGATAGTCGTCGGGATTATTTCTCGTTTCTGCAATGGTTCTAACATTGTCTAAATCAATCTTATAAAACGCACCATTTTGGGTGTCATCTGAACCATTGTACGCCCTTCTCCATGCAGGCCTGATGTTTTTCTCAACGAAATAGCGGTCTTCCATCACCACTTCGCCATCAACGGTTTCTGTCATTCGAGAACCTCCCACCCAAATGAAAAGGTGCTCATCGTCTTCGGGGTCGCCGTCTTTACAGATGTATTCCAGACCATTTGCGTGCTGTACGAAATGGTATCCTTGTGCCATCATGCTCGTCTGAATGAACATGACTGTGAATGCAATGAGTGTAAGTTTTTTCATCATAATGCAATTATACATGGTTTAGTTGATTTATAATATAAAGTATGCAAAGGTACGGGGAATTTCCTTTATGATAAAGATTTTTTTTGATTTTTCGCCCTTTTGTTCACTTTATTTAACAAATGGAATGAAAAACATTGGAAAATTAACAGAAGTTACTGATTTTGAGGGCGGTAAATGACCATCAACTTCGCGTGAAACCGGCGGAGAAGATGCTGATTTTCACCGACGGCGACTTTTCGGCCACTTCCTGACAGAAGGAAATGATGGTGGAGCCGGTCGTGATGATGTCGTCGATGACGAGAATGTGGCGGTTGGCGAGGGCTTCGGCGTTGATGACCTCAAACACGCCCTTCACGTTTTTTCGTCGCTCGGCGGCGGTCTTGTGGGTCTGGCTCTCTTCAAAATGGGTGCGCCGGACCACACCGTCGAGAATCGGAATTCCCGTCACTTCGCTGATGCCGCTGGCGATGACCCGACTTTGGTTGTAGCCACGCTGTCGCTGCCGACGCTTGGTCAGCGGAATGGGAAGAAGTCCGTCGATGCCGTCGAAAAACTGGTGTTCGGCAAATTCTTCAGCCGCCACTCGACCGATGAAATGGCCGATTTCTTCCTGTTGGTGGTATTTCAGATGGTGAATCATGGGGCTGTAGGGCGACGCTGGCTGATAGAAAAACCACGCGGCGGCCCGCTCCACGGGAATCTGGCCCCAGAACAGTTGCGCCATGGGGTTGTCGTAGGGGTTTTCGGCGTAGTGGGTGCGGGGCAGCGCCAGCAGACAATTCAGGCAGACGGCTCTTTCCGACTCGCCAAGTCGGCGGTCGCAGGCGGCGCAACTGCGCGGCGCAATCAAATCAAACAATCTGGTCCAAAAACTGCCCATTTCATCGAGATTTTTTAGGTTTTTTTAGTCTTCCAAGTCGGCGCTGACCTCCATGCACTGCCTGATTTGGTCCATGGAAAAGCCGCGACTCATGGCGAAGCGGATGAGTTTCATCTGTCGCTCGAACTCGTTGCGGCCGCCGACGCTCCGCATTTTGCTTTTCAGCAGCGGGCGCAACGCCCCGATGTAGAGGTCTTCGTCGATGCCGTCGAGCACTTTCTTCTGAATGGCCTTGTCGATGCCTTTCGCCCAGAGTGCCTGCTCAATTTTCCGCCGACCCCACTGGTTTTGCTTGATTTTATCGTTCACGAAGGCCTGCGTGAAGCGCTCGTCGTCGATGAATTTTTCCTTCACAAGCCGCGCCATCACTCGTGCCTGCGTTTCCTCGCCGATGCCCCACAGCCGCATTTTCTGCAACATCTCGCCCGACGAATGCTCGCTCCGCGCACAGAGGTTCATCAACTTCGTCAGCACCTGTTTTTCAGTCATTTCACCCTTTTCCATATTTTTTTTTCGATTTTTTCGCCCGAATCATTCGTTTTTTCCCGAATTGGTCGCATTTTTCCTCGATATTGTCAAAACCTTTTTCCGAAAGCATCGCTCGTAATTCGTTGATATACAACGGATTCGCCTCGAAGTACAGCCATCCGTCGGACTTCAGCGACTGCATGGCGAAGTCGGCGATGGCGCGATAGAAGCGCAGCGGGTCGTCGTCGGGAACGAAGAGGGCCAGACTGGGCTCATGCTCAAAAACCTGCGGTTTCATCGCTGTTTTTTCGCTTTCGCAGACGTAGGGCGGATTGCTGACGAGGTAGTTGAGGGATGAGGGATGCGGGAGGCGGGATGAGGGGGGAGGGATGAGGGATGAGGGATGAGGGTGTAGGGCATCGACTTGCTCAAACGTGACCTCAACTCCATTCCTTTCGGCATTTTCGCGGGCAATTTTCAGTGCCTCGGCCGAAATATCCCACGCCGAGACCTGTGCACGGGGCATTTCCGCCGCCAAAGTGACGGCGATGCAGCCGCTTCCCGTCCCAATGTCCAGAATCGCGTCTCGCTCCTCGCTCCTCGCTCCTCGTTCCTCGATCATCCACCGGCACAATTCCTCCGTTTCGGGGCGTGGAATCAGCACGCCCGGGGCCACGCGAAACTTCCGTCCGCAGAACTCGGCCTCGCCCAAAACATACTGCACAGGCTCGCCATCGAGCAGTCGGCGCATAATTTTTTCCAATTCCGTGCGGTCGTCTGACGATAATTCCGTAACTTTGTCGCACAAAATGTCGGCCATCGACAAGCCGAAACGCTCGCCGAGCACCAGTCGGACAATGGCGCGAGCCTCGCCCAAATCATAGACGGCGTGGAGCCGATTGCAAAGTTCACGGTAAGTCATGGTGCAAAAATAATAAAAAAATGGAAACGAACCAAACGGCAACAGACGAAAAATTCATGCGACGCTGCATTCAACTCGCCCGATGCGGACGAAACGAGTCGCGACCCAACCCGATGGTGGGCTGTGTCATCGTGGCTGGCGACAGGATTCTCGGCGAGGGCTACCATGTGCGCTGCGGCGAGGGCCACGCCGAGGTGAACGCCTTCGCTTCGGTGCGAGCGGCCGACGAGCCGCTGCTGCGCGAGGCCACGCTCTACGTGTCGCTCGAACCCTGTTCCCACCACGGCAAAACGCCGCCCTGCAGCGACTTGATAATTCGCAAAAAGGTGCGTCGGGTGGTCGTCGGCTGCATCGACCCTTTCGCCGAGGTGCAGGGTCGCGGCATTCAGCGGCTGCGCGAGGCCGGCATTGAGGTCGCCGTGGGCGTTCTCGAGGCGGAATGTCGCCATCTGAACCGCCGTTTCTTCACGTTTCACCAGAAAAACCGGCCCTACATCATCTTGAAATGGGCGCAGACCGCCGACGGATTCATCGACGACTGCTGCCGACCGACGGCCATTTCCACGCCGTTCACGAAAATGCTCGTCCACAAACTCCGCGCCGAGGAAGACGCCATTCTCGTGGGGCGCGTCACGGCAGAGCGCGAGCATCCGCAACTCAACGTGCGCGAGTGGAGCGGGCGGTCGCCGGAGCGGTTTGTTTTTTCGAGGAGCGAGGAGCGAGGAACGAGGAGGGATTTTCGAGGAACGAGGAGCGAGGAACGAGGAACGAGGAGCGAGGAACGAGGAACGAGGAGGGATTTTCGAGGAACGAGGAGCGAGGAACGAGGAGCGACCACAGTCGGTTCTTTCGACGAACTTTTCCGCGTGTGTCGCGAGCGGCAGTTGCAGTCGCTCATCGTGGAGGGAGGCCGCCAGACGCTCCAGTCGTTCATCGATGCCGACTTGTGGGATGAAATCAGAGTGGAGCAGGCCCTCATCGACAAAAAAGGCACTCCGGCCCCCGTTCTGCCCGAAAATGCCATTATTTGCCGCACGGAACAGTTCGACGGCAACACCATCGACAGTTACGCCCACCCATAGACACCACTCGCGGCGACCTCCCCGCTCTGGGGAAGCCGCCGCGAAGCAGTTGATTCCAGCGCGAGCCGAAAGTATTATTCGGCTACAGGGCGCACGGCAATGCCAGTGGCTTGCGTGTTGTTAGGCAGCGTTCTCACTCTGTATCTGTGCCAACTTGCGTTCCATGCCGAAAATCTTTCTGATGAGCCCTGATTCATTCTTGGAACACAAAACCAAACCCAGCCTTGCCAACCTAAGTCGCCGCCTGTCAAATGACCATTCAAGACAAACTTATCCGTATCCACGTTGTATTGGAGTTGACCTGTTGAGGGCATGAAGAACGTTCCGTCGGCCTCTCTATCCTCAGGCGAAAGGCCACTTTTTCCATTACAATAGAAATTCCATCCTTCGCCGTCGTATTCGCCAACTACGTTGGTATTCTCCTTATTGGTAGCATCTGTCTCATTCCACGTATATTCAGTTGGGTTATTAGTTTTTATCATTCCAGTGAAAACCTGTGCTGGCGGAACTTTATAGCCTACCGGACTTGGGTCGTAAATGGTCTTGGTAGATGATACCTTAGCACTGCTGGCCTGTACAGTGGTTTCGGAGGCCGACCAGAGATTTATCCATGCATACCTATCAGTATATGTTGTGCTTTCATCTGCTTTTAAATACCAGCGACCATAGCCATTGTCTTGACCCCATACAGACGGACTTCCAATAGAAACATGTGGGTAATCAAAATAATCGACAGTTATGTTGCCAGTATAATATTTCTGGTCATCGCCTAATCCGGGGAACGCATCTTTGCGCCCCCACTGGTATTTGGTGTCCCAGTGATGAGTACCTCTCACTTTGTTTTCAACTTGTGAAATGATGACTTCGGCCAGTTTGTTGGAACCCGACTGGTGCACCCTGACTTTCATCTTTCGTTCGGGGTATGTCGTGGTGGTAACTTCGTCCACATACCCCAGATTTTCGGGTGCAAGTTCATACGTTCGTCCAGAGTAATTCGTGATAGTGGTTTTCTGCGACCAGTCGGTGTCTGTGATGTAGATATGCCAACTCCAATAGGCAAAATTGGGAAAATCTTCATCTCCTTCCCAGTCTTTCACTGCCAGCACGGCATTGCCCTGCTGTATGGTGTTCTCGTCAACGGTGAATTTCATGAAATAAAAGTCACCTTCCTTTTCGATTTTGAGGTCTTTAATGACGGTCAGCGGAGCATATCCGTTGTCGGGGTCGCAGAAGTCGTGCCAAACAATTTCAGCCACCATCTCATCTAAATAATAATCTGTTTCGTTGATAATACAGTTGCTCGTCGTTAATAATTGACCATTACCACCATCATAGATTTTAAAGACATTATAACCATACTTCCATGGAATACCCGTGACGGGTCCATTTGAAACATTGACTGATTGTTCTGCACGTGTGACACCAAAATCCGTAGCTCCCTTGGCGACACCGTTCTGGATGGCGTTTCCGACGACAAGTGGAAACTTATAGGTTCCCGGGTAGCGCACGATGTAGCAGTTGGCCGTGGTGCGGGTGATAACTTCTTCGCTGTTGTCCAACTTGTGTATCGACAAGTCGAAGTCGGTTCTTGTGGGGCGCTCCGGGTCGCGCAATACGTCTTGGCGGCGCACAACTCTCTTTATAGTGGGCGTCTGTGCCTTAACGGCTGCGGTGATGTCCTCGCCAGTAATGCTGCCAGTGCCATTCGTCGAGGAAAGGCTGCTAAGCATCGTTGTCTCTGTGCTTTGCCATTCAGTGGGCCAAGTTCCGTCTTCGTTTTGAAGCATATAGCCGTCAATCGTCCATGCAACAGCCTCCTGGGTGCCGTTGTTATCCCTGTAACTCGTCACCTTGAACTGGTTGGTGGTTTTCGTTGTTCCGTCATACGCAAATACGGGGTCGTCTTCTACGGTCAGCACATAGGTGCTCGGGTCAACGTCGGAGTAGGTGATGGTGTAGGTGTAGGTGTGTCCGGGCTTCCATACCTGCGTCTCGTTTACGTTGTTTTGGTGGATGCTGGCACTGATGTATTCCTCGGAGGTGGTGCCGTCGGGCACGAGCGTGATGATGACGATTCCATCGGTGGGCACTTCCTGTGGCAGCACGACGAAGGTGGTTCCTTCGGCGTCGCTCGTAATCATGCTGTTGGCGGCCGTCGAGAGCACGGGGGTGGTCATGGTCGATGAGGCCGGTGCCGTCGGGGTGAACTTCTCTTCAGTGCCCGTGAATGCGTTCCACGACTTCGTGGCGAAGTTGTAGGTGTTGGTCTTGTAGATGCCTGCCAACTCAATTTTCGTGATGGAGTATCCTTCCTTGAAGTCGCCGAGTTTGAACTTGATGGCCGAAAGCACGTGGCTGAAGTCGAACCACATGTGGCGGTCGGTGCGCTTGTATTGCTTGTCGGTCGGGCCAGCCATCAGGTCGGTCTGGTCGAGGGCGTTGCGGGGCACGGTGTAGGTGAATCCCGTCTCGCTGGCCTCAGTCACGCCGGCGGCGTTTGCCGGTGCAATGCCGTAGAAGGTGTATGTGTTGTCGTCGGCCCAAGTGAATTTCTGGCTGAGCGACCATTCGTTGTCGTGTCTCCATGTGGCCGTTCTTCCGCCCGGGGCTTTCTCGCCGTAGATGTTGAACGTGTTGTGGAACTTGTTGATTTCCGGTGCAGCGTCATTTCCGAGTGTGCCGTGCATCAGTTTTCCGCGCGTGGCTTCGTCTTCCTCGTTGTTCTGAATGTCGACCGACGTGCCCTTGCCGCCGATGAAGGCCATTTCCTGATCCCACAGATAGACGGGTTCTCCGCCCACGGTTCCCTCGGCTTTGATGCCTTTTCGCTGGGCGTGCGCGTTTTTCTTCGGTGCCTTGTAGGGGTCTGTGTTTTCCCAGTCTTGGTGTACGTTCACGCTGATTCCGATGCTCTGCTCGGCCTCCGTGTTGTTGACTTCCACTTTTTCTGCGCATGCCGCCAAGGCGAGAAGTGCGGCGGCAGCAGCCATTTTCTTCAGTCTATTCTTGTTGTCCATGTCTTTTCCTTGATTGCTAAACTGATAATTTTCGTGTTTTTTACATTCTCCATTAGTCTAAGGGCACCTCCACGAGTTCGCCGTCTTGGAGTTCCTTGGCTTTTGCGTCCCAAACCGACTTGAATCGGAATGCGTTGCTGGGCTCGTAGCCTGCCGGCCTTGTGTAGGTGCCGAAATTCAGACCTCCGCCGTCAACGTCGGTCCAATCCGAGCCCTTCGCATGGATGGAGGGGCCCATAATTGCGGGAATAGCGCACGGCACAATTTCTATCTCTGGCCGTGTGTACGTTTTCGTCTTTTGTCGCATTTCCATAATCATATTTTTTTATGTAATCTGTTTTACACTAAACGGTTAGCCTTCAACCGTCAATGTTTTCGCCTAAGAGTGCGCAAAATTACAGATATTTATCGGAAGAAGTCCAATTTCAACCCTAAAAACACGCTTTTTTAGTTAAAATTGGCAAAAATAGGGGGGGGTAGTTAAAATTTCTTAACAAAGAATGAAGCAACAATAATGCTTTCATTATTTTTTTTAGGTAATTTTTTTTGGGTAATTTAAATAAAATAATTATCTTTGCCGAAAAATTGAGAAAGTTATGAAAAAGAACATGAATCCTTTTGTGGTTTCCGGAAAGATTTCTGGCGAATACTTCTGTGATCGAATCGAAGAATCTGCCCTGTTGGAAAAATCCTTGAACAATCAGTTCAATATTGTACTTACTTCGCCACGACGCATGGGAAAAACGTCGCTTATCGATTTCACTTTTGACAAACCCTCCATCAAAGAGGAATACATTGCCATTACGATAGACATTCTCCACACCACGACATTTAGGGAATTTATTTTTGTGTTGGGCTCAGCAGTGTTTGAACATGTAGCCAAAAGAAATGAAAGGCTACGAAAAAAATTTGTCACACTTTTGAAGTCGCTCAGTGCCAGTTTTGGCTACGACCCGGTGCAAAACACGCCCACTTTCGACATCAAACTTGGCGATATCCAGCAGCCGGAATACACGCTACGCGAGATTTTCAGTTACTTGGAGTCGGTGAACAGGCGATGCCTCGTTGTCATCGACGAATTTCAGCAAATTACCCGTTATCCCGAGAAAAATACGGAAGCACTGCTGAGAACATATATTCAAAAAATGTCGAATGTCAACTTTGTGTTTTCCGGAAGTCAGAGAAGGCTGATGGAGGAAATGTTTTTCTCGTCGAAAAGGCCATTCTATCAGAGTGCCAAGTTGCTGCGGCTTGACTCCATTCCGCTGCAAACCTATTACGACTTTGCGGCAAGTCATTTCCAAAAAGCGGGAAAAAACATTCAATATGAGGCTTTTGCGTATGTCTATGAAACTTTCTGGGGCGTAACGTTCTATGTTCAGCGGTTGATGAAAGATGCCTTTGCAGAAACGCCAACTGGTGAATGCTGCGACATGGAGGCCATCTTACAACTCACGGACGACTTCATTTACGAGAATGAATCGCGACTGCGCGAACAACTCTCTTTTATCACCGAAGCGCAAAAGGAACTGCTCTATGCCATTTGTAAAGAGAAAAGCGCGAAAAGCATTACTTCTGCTGCGTTCAACAAGAAACATCGCCTTCGTTCGCCCAGTTCTACGCAGTCGGCAGCATTAAGGTTGCTGGAATATGATTTGATTACACAAAAAGAAAGGACTTTCTCAATTTCTGATCCGTTAATGAGTCTATGGCTTAGCAGACACTTGTAGCAATTTTTCGATAAAAAACTCAATGGCTGTTTTAAGGGGGCTGATTTCGTACTGAACAATCCAAAGCACCTGCGAAGGGTCAACGTCGAAGTAGTGGTGCGAAACGATGTCCCTCATTCCTTTCACCTGTTTCCAAGGAATAGAAGGATATGTCGGCAGCAATTTCCCGTCGGTAACTTTGTCGAGGTTCTTGAGGCTTTCCCCAATGGCGATGAGCAACATACAAGTTGCGTCCAGCAAAATCATCCCTTCCTCAGAGTCAAGGAAGTCGTCGATTTTTTTTATGTTCCTCGTCCTATCTTGAAGTCGCTCAATGGCCGACTGAATGTCGTAGAGGATGTCAAGCGCGAGGCCCTTGTTTTCAGAAGACAATGATTCCATCTTTTTCAATGCGTTTTCTCAACCGAGGGTTCAAATTGCGATGATTGCGAACGATGTCCACATGCCGCCCCATAGAGTGTTCAAGAAACTCCCGCGCATCCATCAGCATGAAAGGATTGGGAGTCTTTGTCTCGACAAACAGATCCACATCGCTGTCGTCTCTCTGCTCGTTTCTGGCCACAGAGCCGAAAACACGCAGCGACAATATTCCGTAGTTCTCGCGTAATGTGTTGCTACACGACTTTAAAATGTCTATATAATCGTTTCTTGCCATGAACGGAGTTGCGTTTTCGTTCTATGGTGCAAAGATACAAAATTCCAAAGATTTTCAATGCAAAATTCCCAAAATTTTTAATTTCCCCCCAAAAAAAACACCACTCGCGGCGACCTCCCCGCTCTGGGGAAGCCGCCGCGAAGCAGTTGTTTGTTGAATAAAGAATAGTTATTCAGGTTTTTGAGTAAGGGCCTCTGCTGTGGCGTTAAAATCATCGGTAATTGCTTGCAAGTTAGGATTGCGATTATCAACAATAATGGCGATATACACAGTTTCATCCTCAACTTTAGCATTGGCCGTACAAATCGTGAACTGATTTGAAGGGGCATGTCGTTCAAACCAACGTAGGAAAAGCCGGTTCCGCCCACTTTCCTTACCATCAGAAGTATCACAAATATACAGCAAAACGTGTTGGTTGGAACGAAAAAACTCATTGATGATGGCAAGGACGGTAGTTTCAATTTTCGGGTCGTGGGGAGCACGAACATTCTCTACCTTATACAATATGAATTGATAGGTTTTACAACCGCCCAAGACGATTTCTTCCTCATCGAAACTGACGCGATAATGAATGCCGTTGTCGGTCTGGAAAACAAATCCCACCTCCGACAAAGTAATGTCGTAGGGAGAGTTCTGGAGAATATTTTGCAGTGAGAAGTCTATCATACGGCCACCACGTCACCTTCGATTCCTCTTTCCTGTAGCCACTGTTCAAATTTAAGTTTGGCTTCTTGCTTATGCTCCAGTGCCTTTTTCAGGGCATTTATCATATTTTCTTTTGTTCTTACCATCGTCGTAAAGATTATAACATGAAATGATTCGCTGCAAAATTAATAAATTAATTCTGAAAAGCCAAATAATCCAAGTATTAAATATATCCCCCCCAAAAAAAACACCACTCGCGGCGACCTCCCCGCTCTGGGGAAGCCGCCGCGAAGCAGTTTTCAGGGTAAGCCCTGTACTAAATGTTGATTACTGGGGTCGGTCGCTATCGCGGAAAGCCTTGTCGTCGTCGTTGAACGGCTTGTTTTTCTGGCCTTTTGAAAACGAACTCGAAAAGTCGCCGAAGC
>JAFUVC010000062.1 GCA_017483785.1 Prevotella sp. | reverse complement strand
CGCACACCTCGCGCACGGTCTTGTCGCCGAACCCGAGGCTGATGCCGAACGACCCGAGGCTCTGCAGTATGTTGTAATTGTCGCGGATGATGGAAATCATCTTGTCGTCCGCCTCATACATTTTCAAGTTCTTCATAAGCCCAAAAATATACCTAATTATAATTAATGTGCAAAGTAACAAAAAAAAATCGACATTTGCAATCATTATTTTTAGGTATTTTTATCGCAGAAAATCGCTATTTTTTTCAAAATCGCTTGCTGTTGTTCATTTTTTTCACTATTTTTGCAGGTTAAGACTGCGAAAAAGAAGATGATTGACCAAAACGTAAACCTCGACCTGATGCAGTTTGTGGAAACCAGCATCCTGCCGAAATACAACGATTTCGGGCGCAGCCACGGCATTCAGCACGTGCAGCGCGTCATTGAGCGGAGCCTGAAACTGGCCAAGACCACCGGAGCCGACGTCAACATGGCCTACGTGGTGGCGGCCTACCACGACGTGGGCATGAGCGGGCCGCGCGCCATCCACCACCTGACGGGCGGGAAAATCCTCGCCGCCGACCAGCGACTGCGCAAATGGTTCAGCGAGCAGCAGATTCTCATCATGCGACAGGCCGTCGAAGACCATCGCGCCTCGCTGAGCCACGCGCCGCGAAGCATCTACGGGAAAATCGTGGCCGAGGCCGACCGCGACCTCTCGCCCGACATCGTGCTGACGCGCACCGTACAGTTCGGGCTCGAAAACTACCCCGAGAAAAGCAAGGAAGAGCAGTGGGAGCGCTTCGCCGAGCACTTGCAGAACAAATATTCGGCCCACGGCTACATCACACTCTGGATTCCCAACTCGCCCAACGAGCAGCACCTGAAACAGATTCGCAACATCATCGCCGACCCGAAACGGCTCCGCGAGGAGTTCGAGAAAATATACAAAAACGAAACTGAAGAAAAATGAACTACTTTATCATTGAAAACAACAAGCAGCAAGGCCCCTTCAGCCTTCAAGAACTGAACGACAAGAACCTGACGCCCGACCGACTGGTTTGGACGGAAGGCATGGCCGACTGGACTCCCGCCGGAGACGTAGAGGAACTGAAAAGCATCTTGCGACCGACGCCCCTCACCCCACCCGACATTCCCGGCCAGAAAAAAGACTCCTGCCTGAAGCGGCTGCTCATCGTCTTCGCCGGACTGCTCGTTGCCATGCTCGTCGCCATGGCCGTCTCCTGCCCCGACAAGCAGGCCCACAAGAACGCCATCAGCGAAAAAGTCATGCTGGGCATCCAGAAATCGGCGAAAAACAACGGCGGAATGTTCGGTGCAGGGCTGCAATTCGTCCACAACATCCTCAACGAGCGCATGTTCGACACCATGCTCAACGCCATGCTCGACTACGAAAGCTACATCATCTTCTCAAAAGGCAGCGTGAATTTCGACGGAAAGTCCCACACCATTTCCTACGGCGTGTTTGGCAAAGTCTTCACCCTGAACGAAGACGACGTGGCGAAATACATCGACCAGAACAAGCCCTTTGCCAACGTGAACAGTCCCGAAAACACCGGTCAGACGGCCCAGAAACAGCCGAAAGACGGAAAAACGGCCACCAGCGACCCGCTTGGCGACATTCAGACCGAACTGGTCGGCGCCATGGGCCGAATCGTGAAGAAACAAATGACAGAAAACGCCGACAGCACCTCGAGCGAGGCACTCGGGCAAATCATCGACGGCGTGACCGACCTCATCATCGGAGGAATCCAGAAAGCCCAATAAAACCACACCATGAAGCGACTTTCCGCCATACTGACCGCCGCGCTGCTCATCGTCGCCCTGCCCTCGGCGCGCGCCCAGCGCCACGAAATCCTCAACGAGCGCATCGCATCGCTCCAAGTCACCGCAGGCCACGACTGGCTCGCGCCGCCCGTCATCGAACTCCACGGCAAGACGCCCATCCTCATCTCGTTCGACGACCTCACGCACGAATACCACCGCTACGTCTATAAAGTGGAACACTGCGAAGCCGACTGGACCGTTTCCGAGGAACTCTTCACGAGCGACTACATAGGCGGATTTGCCGACGGACAGGCACTCGACGACCTCGAGGAGTCGGTCAACACCAACGTGCTCTACACCCACTACCGCCTGCAAATTCCCAACGACCATTGCCAGATAAAAATGAGCGGAAACTATCGCGTCACCATCTACGACGAAAACGACGACCAGAAACCCATGCTCACCGCCTGCTTCATGGTCGTGGAGCCGCTCGCAGGCATCAGCCTCGGCATCACCACCAACACCGACATCGACATCAACGGGCAGCACCAGCAGGTGGAAATGCAAGTCAGTTACGGTAACCTCACCGTCATCGACCCCGAGCGACAACTCCTCACCGTCGTCATGCAAAACAACCGCTGGGACAACGCCGTGGTGAACCCCAAGCCCCAGTTCGTCATGGCCGACGGGCTGCGCTGGAGCCACAACCGCGACCTGATTTTCCCGGGAGGCAACGAATACCGCAAGTTCGAGACGCTCGACGTCACCCACCCCACCCTCGGAATCGACCGCATCCACTGGGACGGCGACAACTACCACGCCTACATCTGGCCCGATGAGCCGCGCCACAGTTACATCTACGACGAAGACGCCAACGGCGCCTTCCTCATCCGCAACAGCGACAACTACGAAATAGACCGTACCTGCGACTACCTACTCGTGCACTTCCAACTCCGCTCGCCGCGCCTCAGCGGCCAGGTCTATGTCAACGGCGTGTGGACCAACGACCGCTTCCTGCCGCGCTACGAAATGGAATACGACGACGCCAACGGCCTCTACGAGGTCATCGTGCCGCTCAAGCAGGGCTACTATTCCTACCAATACCTGCTCATGCGCCCCGACGGCGCACTCGTTCCCGTGCCCTCGGAAGGCAACTTCTTCCAGACCGAAAACACCTATCAAGCCTACCTCTATTACCGAGGCACAGGCGAGCGCACCGACCGGTTAGTAGGGTTTCAGGAGGTTACTTTTAAATGAATCTGAGATTTTATTCATCATATAACAGCGTTTTATCAGCCTTTGGAAACAGCACGCGCCATGCCGATTTCCCGTCTTTGGAAATATTCATCATCCATATAAAACCAAATTGTACGACAAACCAAAAAATGGTAATCATTACAAAAGGTGTTAAATCTGTCATAAAATAAAATATGACAAGGGTGAGAATCGAAACCATTCCCCAAAGATAGACACCTATCCTCTTTTTGTGATAAATGAGCATCAGGCTGACAAATAGCAAAACCAGTATGGGCAGGGTTAACAGTCTTGTAGTAAAGTTTTCCTGTACCCCTGAAGAACTGTATCTTATCAACAGGTGAATGCAATTAAAAATGATGTAAAAATAATGAAGAATGATACCGTCCGAATGTGATAACAAAAATGGGGATTGTAATCTACCGGTTCATTTTTTTTGACGAAAAATAATAAATCCATAATTTTTTCTTTTTTTTGTGTAATTTAATTGTTTCTGAACTATTTCCGACTGCAAAATTACAGTTGAAAACAAGAAAATGCAAGAAAATCAGTTCACAAATAGTTCACATTTTCAGTTTGTGAACTATTTGTGAACTTTTAGCGCGAAAAAACTGGTTTTAGAATGTTTTGATGAACTCGTCGAGTTCTTTTGCAGATCCATTTTTACGGGTGATTTTGCTGTAAAGGCGTTGCCGAATCATGGTGATGGCCGATTTGGTTTTGAACAGCGTTTCTGCCATTCTTGCAGGGGGCATTTCGAGTTTAATCAGATAGCACACTTGCATTTCTGTTTCTGAAAGTTTGGCGAGCGACAAAAGCCTGTAAGTGAAATTATCGTAGATTTCATCGATGTTTTTGGCGATGATTGTCCAGTCTTCGTCTGTCAGTCGGATATCTGAATTACTGGTTTGAAGCATCATGCGCTGGTATAAATCGGAATCTTTAAATTGCTTCAAAAGAAACGCCCTATGTCGCTGATTGGCCTCGATGCTCCGGTTCTCGGTCACCAACAGTTCTGAGTCGAGTTTCAGTCGTTCTACGGCCTCTGCGTCGTTTTGCTGTGTTGCTTCCAGCAGTTGCTTCTCCAGTTCTGCAATTTTTCGTTTGTTGTCTTCTATCTGGCGTACGCTCTGCCGATATTTTTGTTCTTCTTCCCGTCGCAAAAGTTTTTCTTGGGCCATTTCGGCATCGTGTTTCTTTTTCCTGTATTTGTAGATGTAATTGACGGCGAACCCTGCCATAGCCGCCAAAACGAAGATTGCATAAAGCAGGTAGGTTTTCCGTATGCTATGCATGGCTATACGGTCGCGCTCTTGCTT
This sequence comes from Prevotella sp., assembly GCA_017483785.1. Taxonomy (GTDB): domain Bacteria; phylum Bacteroidota; class Bacteroidia; order Bacteroidales; family Bacteroidaceae; genus Prevotella. The sequence goes on along the minus strand of JAFUVC010000062.1, from coordinate 39 downwards.
GATGGAATTATAGTTGTATTGAGCCTGTATTCTCCTCGT
>JAFUVC010000061.1 GCA_017483785.1 Prevotella sp. | reverse complement strand
TCGCTGATTAAGTCGTAACTTTGCAGGCCAAAAAGGATAATAAAAAATCAAAAAATATGAAGAAAAAGATTCAATTCAGTCTGGTCTATCGCGACATGTGGCAGTCTTCGGGCAAGTTTCAGCCGCGCAAAGACCAGTTGGAGCGCATTGCTCCCGTGATTATTGAAATGGGCTGTTTCGCCCGTGTGGAAACGAATGGCGGTGCCTTCGAGCAGGTGAACCTGCTGGCCGGCGAAAACCCCAACGAGGCCGTGCGCGCCTTCTGTAAGCCGTTCAACGAGGTGGGCATCAAGACCCACATGCTCGACCGCGGCCTGAACGCGCTGCGGATGTATCCCGTGCCCGACGACGTGCGCGCCCTGATGTACAAGGTGAAGCACGCGCAGGGCGTCGATATTCCCCGTATTTTCGACGGATTGAACGACACGCGCAACATCATTCCCAGCATCAAGTGGGCGAAAGAGGCCGGCATGACGCCGCAGGCCACGCTCTGCATCACGACGTCGCCCGTGCACACGCTCGACTACTACATGGGCATTGCCGACGAGGTGATTGCCGCCGGAGCCGAGGAAATCTGCCTGAAAGACATGGCGGGCATCGGCCAGCCGGCGTTCTTGGGCAAACTCACGAAGATGATCAAGACGAAATATCCCGACATCATCATCCAGTATCACGGCCACAGCGGCCCGGGCCTCTCAATGGCCTCGATTCTCGAGGTCTGCGAGAACGGTGCCGACATCATCGACACGGCCATCGAGCCGCTCAGTTGGGGCAAGGTGCATCCAGACATCATCTCGGTGCAGTCGATGCTGAAAAACGAGGGTTTCGACGTGCCCGAAATCAACATGAACGCCTACATGAAGGCCCGCAGCCTGACGCAGGAGTTCATCGACGACTGGCGGGGCTACTTCATCAATCCCGGCAACAAGCACATGTCGTCGCTGCTGCTCGGATGCGGCCTTCCCGGCGGCATGATGGGCTCGATGATGGCCGACCTGAGCGGCATCATGGGCGTCATCAACAAGGAGCGTGTGAAGAAGGGCGACGCTGAACTCTCGACCGATGACATGCTCGTGAAACTCTTCAACGAGGTGGAATACGTGTGGCCGCGAGTGGGCTATCCGCCACTGGTGACGCCGTTCTCGCAGTATGTGAAGAACATCGCGCTCTTTAATCTGCTCACGCTCGAACAGGGAAAGGGCCGCTATGTCATGATGGATGACGCCATCTGGGGCATGATTCTCGGCAAGAGCGGCAAAGTGCCCGGCCCGTTGGCTCCCGAAATCATCGAACTGGCCGAAAAACAGGGCCGCAAGTTCGTCACCGACGACCCGCGCACGTTCTATCCCAACGCCCTCGACGATTTCCGCAAGGAAATGGACGAAAACGGCTGGGAATACGGTCAGGACGACGAAGAACTCTGGGAACTGGCCATGCACCCCGAGCAATATCGCAACTACAAGAGCGGTCAGGCGAAAAAGAACATGCTGGCCGACCTGCAGAAGGCGAAAGACGCGGCACTGGGCGCAAAACTCTCGCCCGAGGAAATCGCGGCGTTCAAGCACGCGAAGGCCGACGCGATTGTGGCTCCCGTGAAGGGACAATTGTTCTGGGAATTCGGCGGCGACGGCGAGGCCGTGCCCACCGTGGAGCCCCACATAGGCAAGGAATATCAGGAGGGCGACGTGTTCTGCTACATCGTGGCCACATGGGGCGAAATCGTCACCGTGCCTGCGGCTTTGGGTGGAAAACTCGTCGAAATCAACGCCAAGCAGGGCACGAAGGTCAACAAGGGCGACGTTGTTGCCTACATCGAGCGACCTGTTGAGGCATGAAGATGGATTTTCTTCAGACGATAGAACATTTCTATGGAGCGGGCGACAGCGAACTGAAATCGCTGTTGCTCGTTCATAGTAGGGCAGTGGCCGACAAGGCGCTCCGCATCTGCGACGCCCACCCCGAACTCGGCCTCGACCGAGACTTCATCGAAGCCGCCGCCATGCTCCACGACATCGGCATCGTCCGCTGCGACGCGCCGGGAATCCATTGTTTCGGCGCGGAACCTTACATCAAGCACGGAATCCTCGGTGCCGAAATGCTCAATAATCTTGATAGTGAATTCTCAATTGCCAATTGTCAATTGTCAAGGGTCTGCCAGCGCCACACCGGAGCCGGAATCACCCGCGCAGAAGTCATCGCGCAGCACCTTCCGCTGCCCCTTCCCGACGACGGGAGCGAGCCCTACATGCCCGAAACCGTCGCCGAGAAACTCATCTGCTACGCCGACAAATTTTTCTCGAAAACCCGCCTCGACCACGAAAAGACCATTGCAGAGGCCGAGCGCAGCCTCGCCAAGTTCGGCGAAGACGGCGTCAGGCGGTTTCGCGAGTGGGCGCAGTTGTTTGAATAGTTAAAAAAAAGTAAGGCAGGCGTGTTTCCTGATTATTTTCGTAACTTTGCACCCTGAATGAGACGCAAGACACTCGTTTTCCTGACGCTGACGGCATTGATTCTGATGCTGGGCAGTTGTCGGCACGGATTGCAACAGACACTGACGAACATCGCTTCCGAGTTGGGAAACGTTGTTCCGAACGAACGTGCTGAGGCCGAGGAGGCTTTGGCCGAGGATTCTGTTGTGGCCCCGAAAAACGAGGCAGAACCCGTTCCAGCAGCCATTTCCGACGCCGTTCCGGCGGATTCGGTCGCCGATGAGCCGATTTCCGACGAAAACGAGGCCAGTCTGGCCACGCCAGACTCCATTTCCGAGCCCGACGTGGCCGCAGTCGATACGACGAAGATGGACTCGCTCGAATTGGCCGTCTATCGCCACAACAGAATCATCGACGACAGCCTTCGCCTCGACTCGCTCAACCGAGGGCGCAAAAACGGCATCGACTCGCCCGTGGAGTACGTGGCGAACGACTCCATCGTGTTTTATGCAGGCACGAAAATGGCCTATCTCTACGGCGAGTCGAATGTGAAATACCAGAACATGGACCTCAAGAGCGAGCAGATTCACATGAACCTGGACTCGAGCCTCGTTCATGCCAATGGCGTTCTCGACACGCTGGGCAAACTGCAAGGCACGCCCGTGTTCCAAATCGGCAGCGACACGTATGAAAACGACACGATGGCCTTCAATTTCAAGACGAAAAAAGGTCTGATTCGCAACGTCTATACCGAGCAGGAAGACGGATTTCTGAGAAGCCAGATTTCAAAGCGAACCAATTCGGGCGAGGTCTATCTGAAAAAAGGCATCTACACGACCTGCGACGCTGCCCATCCCGACTTCTACATCGCCATTTCGCGGGCAAAAATGCGTCCCGGAAAGGATGTCGTGTTCGGCCCGGCCCATCTGGTGGTGTGCGACGTGCCGCTTCCGCTGGCCATTCCCTACGGCTTCTTCCCGTTCACGAAAAGTTATTCGAGCGGTTTCATCATGCCCACCTACGGCGACGAGAGTGCGCGCGGCTTTTATCTTCGCGACGGCGGCTATTACTTCGCCATCAGCGACAAAATGGATCTGAAACTGCTCGGCGAAATCTATACAAAGGGCTCGTGGGGCATTTCGGCGGCGTCGAACTACCGCAAGCGCTACAAATACAGCGGTTCGTTCTATTTCAGCTATCTGGACACGCGCAACGGCGACAAGGGAATGCCCGACTACACCCGTCAGGAGAGTTTCAAAGTGCAGTGGAGCCACCGCCAAGACCCGAAGTCAAACCCCTACAGTTCGCTGTCGGCCAGCGTGAACTTCGCCTCGTCGAGTTACGAGCCCAACAACCTCACCTCGATGTATAATCCGCAGGCCATGACGCAATCGACGCGAACCTCGTCGGTGTCGTGGAGCACCACCTTCTCGAGCATCGGACTGTCGCTCTCGTCAACGATGAACTTGGAGCAAAACATGCGCGACACGACCATTGCCATGCGACTGCCCGACCTGAACATCTCCATTTCGCGCTTCTATCCCTTCAAACGCAAGAAAATGGTTGGAAAAGAGCGGTGGTACGAGAAAATCTCGGTGAGTTACACGGGCCAACTCTCGAACTCTATCAACACGAAGGAAAACCGGCTTTTCAAGTCGAACCTCATCAAGGACTGGCGCAATGCCATGCAGC
>JAFUVC010000060.1 GCA_017483785.1 Prevotella sp. | reverse complement strand
TAAGAATAAATTGTGACTTAGAGCACGAAAAGGATAGGAACAGAGCGTATGGAGGCCTTGATTTCTAACTTTTCGGGGCAATTTGTTTCAGTTTTTTATCTCAACTGGCTTATAATCTCGGAAATTTTATTTAAATTTGCAACAAATTCTGATTATTCATCAACAAAAAAATCAACTTCATCAGACGATGACGAAAATATACACGGCGAAAGCCCCTGAAACCCTGCGCGCAACGCCCCAACTGCCAGCCTCGAAGAGCATTTCAAACCGTGCGCTGACGATTAGTGCGCTGGCGTGTCGCGACGACGAGAGTTGCCGCGGAATGCTCTACGACGAGGGCCGTCTGCCCGAAAATCTCTCCGACTGCGACGACACGGCCGTGATGCTGCGGGCATTGCGCGACATTTCCGCCCCCTCGCCCGAAAAAACCGAGCCGAAAGTCATCGACATCGGCGCAGCAGGCACCGCCATGCGGTTCATGACCGCCCTCTTGGCCGTCAGCGACGGCGAATTCACGCTCACGGGCACCGAGCGCATGAAGCACCGGCCCATCGGCATCCTTGTCGGCGCGCTGCAACAACTCGGTGCCGACATCCGCTACGAGGGCACCGACGGTTTTCCGCCGCTGCGCATCAAGGGGCAGCCGCTCAACGGCGGCACCGTGGAGATGCAGGGAAGTGTCAGTTCGCAATACATCTCGGCCATCCTGATGATTGCGCCCGTGCTGCGCAACGGACTGGAACTGCGGCTCAGGGGCGACATCGTTTCCAAGCCCTACATCGACCTGACGCTGTGGATGATGCGCGAATTCGGCGCCGAGGCCGGCTGGACGAGCGGCAACACCATCGCTGTGAAGGCCGGAGGCTACAAAAATCGGCCCTACCTGATTGAAAACGACTGGAGCGCAGCCTCCTACTGGTATGAAATGATGGCACTCACCGCCGACGAAGACGCGGAAATCCGCCTGCCCGGGCTCCACGACAGTTCCAAGCAGGGCGACGCTGCCGTGCGCTATATTTTCTCGATGCTCGGCGTGAAGACGGAGGTGGTTTCGAGGAACGAGGAGCGAGGAACGAGAAGCGAGGTGGTTTTGCGGAAGAGCAACCGCACGGCTCCCCGACTCGACTACGACTTCGTGAACTCGCCCGACTTGGTGCAGACCGTGGTCGTCACCTGCGTGGCCAAGGGCATTCCGTTCCATTTTCGCGGTCTGCAGAGCCTGCGCATCAAGGAAACCGACCGCATCAACGCGCTCATCGAAGAACTGAAGAAAATGGGCTTCATCGTCCGCGTGGAGGGCGATTCCGACCTCGTCTGGGACGGCGACCGCTGCGAGCCCTCGTTTGCGCCCATCGACACCTACGAAGACCATCGCATGGCACTCTCGTTCGCCCCGTTGGCCCTGATTTTCCCCGAAATTTCCATCCGCAACCCGCAAGTCGTCACGAAATCCTATCCCCATTTCTGGGACGAACTGCAGCGGGCCGGATTTGACCTTCAAGAATCCTGAAAAATGACCGAATACACCATCATTTCACTGATTGCGCTACTCACGCTCGGGGCCATCGCTTACATTTTCGGCCGCAACCGCCGCCCCGACGGCACGGAGGAGCCCATCGTCGTGGGCGAGGGCGACTGCGCCACCTGCACGCCCGACAGCAAGAAATGTGAGCAAATCTGCACGATGGAGGCCGCCGTGAAGCCCATTGAATACTTCGACGACGAGGAACTCGACGCGTTCAAGGGCCGCGCCGCCGACAGTTACACCGACGAGGAAGTGGAGCAGTTCGCCTACATCCTCCACACGATGCGCCCCGACGACGTGGCCGCGTGGAACCGCAGCCTGACGCTGCGCGGCATCAGCGTGCCCGACGAACTTCGCGATGAAATCATCCTGATGATAGACTAACCGTTTTCCTAATCATAGCAACCCTGCCATGTATATAGGAATTAATATTGTTTCGCCGTCAGTACGATAATCTTTATTATAAATCAGATAACGATTACCGACACGCGACGAGAATTTCTTGCAAAACTCGTCCAAAGAACGGTGGGTATTGTAACCACCCGATTTTACCTCAATGGGACAAATTTTTGCTTTACGCGACAACAAAAAATCAACCTCATAGTTATGTTTGTTGCCGTCAGGGAAAGTGTAATAGAACAATCGGTTACCCTCAGCAACAAGCATCTGAGCCACCATATTTTCGTAAACATAGCCAAGATTAGCCGAAAGGCTGTCGTTCAGCAGTTTTTGATAGATGATGTTCTCTGTGAAATCCTTGTCCCAAAATGCCAATGTAACAAAGAGACCAGTATCGGCTATGAACATCTTATATGCCGAGCGGTTAGCAGACAAATCCAACCCAACATTGGGATCGTTGGCATGGTAACAAATTTCCACCGTCTTGCTGTCCTGCATCATGAAAACGATGTTCTCCAATTGCTCTGCGCGAGTTTTTTCGATGACAGTAGAATGCTGAAAACGATGAGCGTTACCAGCCAATTGCGACGGGATAGACATGAATAAGGCCATTGCCTTGCCCGTCTTATCAATCTTTTGGAAATCGTTGCGATACAAGCGGATAATTCCCCTTTTTGTTTTATCGACAGCAGATAAATCCTTGGTGTCAATGTATTTGCTCACAGCCTGCGGCATCCCGCCGACAAGCATATATAATCGGAAATCACGCATCAACTTTCGGTTGACCGAATTGCCATAGCCACGTTTTTTCTGCCATGCATCCCGAAGCAGCCCCATACTTTCCGTATCGCCCATCGCCCAAAGAAACTCTTCGTAATCCATTGGATGCAAATCAATTACATCTTCTTCCGATGGGATGATAATATGATCCACGTTTTTGTGAATGCTGATGAGCGAGCCCGTCTCGATGTAATCGTACCGGCCGTCCTCCACCAACGCCTTAATCGCTTGACGGGCAATGGGAAATTTCTGCACCTCGTCGAACACGATAGCCGTTTCGCGCTCATAAAGCGGAATGCCTTTCAATAACCTCAGCCGATTGAAGAAAAAATCCATGTCCGACAAGTCCTCGAACAAGGCTTTCTCCTCTTTCGAGGCTTTAGAGAAATCAAAAATCGCAAATGATTTATATTCATTCTGTGCGAATTGACGCACAAGCGTGGACTTCCCCACGCGCCTTGCGCCCTCAATCAAAAGTGCCGTCTCTCCTTGCGACTTTTGCTTCCATTGAAGCATTTTCTGATACACTTTGCGTTTAAAAATATAATCTCCCATGTTCATTTATAAATTACACCGCAAAGATATTGAAAACCTTTTAGTTATGCAAGTTTTTTACGAAAAATTTACCATCAGCGCGATTTTTATTTCTCAAAAATGTTCCACCAGCGCAATTTTTATTTCTTAAAAATGTTCCATCAGCGCAGTTTTTCCTCCGATACTATATTCGTATCCTAACGCTTACTGCAAATGAACAGGACACTATCCACACATCAACAATATGTTAATATATGTAACGAAATAATTTTTAAGGCAGTCAAGTTTCTTATCCTTTCATCAAAAAAGGGTCGTCCTCCGAAAAAGGGGAACGACCTTTTTTCTGCCTTATCGTAAAAAATGTTGTCATTATGCTAAATATTTATGTCGAAAAACAATAAAATCGTCGCTTTTCGCGTTATTCAAGGTGTATGCAACGGCATAAACCGACTCCGATTTACATGGTCTTGCTGCTTTTCCTGACAGGAATCGCAGCAGGATGTTCTACGCAGAAAAACACTGCGAAGAGTCGTTGGTGGCACTCGTTCAACGCCCGCTATAACACCTATTACAACGGTTCGCTGGCCTACATCGACGGCTCGCTCGAGAAGGAAAACGGCAACAAAGACAACTTCACCGAGATCATTCCGCTCTACACCGTCGGCAACAAGCAGAGCCGCGAACTGGGCAAGGGAAATTTTGAGAAAGCCATCGAAAAATGCCAGAAAGCCATCAAGTTGCACAGCATCAAGAAGCGGCCGGAATGGACGAAAAAGCGAAAAAAGACCGAGCGCGACATGGAATGGCTCTCGCGCAAGGAATACAACCCCTTCCTCTGGAAAGCGTGGCTGCTGATGGGGCGTGCGCAGTTCTACAAAGGCGATTTCGACGAGGCCGCCTCCACCTTTAATTATATGAGCCGCCTCTACCAGTCGCAGCCTGCCATCTACGGACGCGCTCGGGCGTGGCTCGCCAAGTGCTACATCGAGCAGGACTGGATTTACGACGCCGAGGACGTCATCCGCAACATGCGCCGCGACTCAATCCACTGGCGGGCGCAGAAGGAATGGGACTACACGATGGCCGACTACTACATCCACACGGGCGACTATGCCGAGGCCGTGCCCTACCTGAAAAAAGTCATCAAACACGAGATGCGGCGCAAGCAGAGAGCCCGCGAATACTATCTGCTCGGGCAGTTGGAGTCGGAGTTGGGCCATCCGCAAGAGGCTTACAAGGCCTACAGGAAGGTCATCGCGCAGAATCCGCCCTACGAAATTGAGTTCAACGCCCGAATCGCCATGACGGAAGTGCTTGCAGGCTCGCAGGCCAAGAAAATGATTGGCAAGTTGAAGCGCATGGCGTCCTCCGACAAGAACAAGGAATATCTCGACCAAGTGTATTACGCCATCGGCAACATCTATCTGGCCCAGCGCGACACGATGCAGGCCATCAGCGCCTACGAGAAAGGCAACGAAAAGGCCACGCGAAGCGGCATTGAAAAAGGCGTTTTGCTGCTGAAACTCGGCGACCTCTATTGGGCGAAGGAGAAATTCAGCGATGCCCAGCGTTGCTACGGCGCAGCCATCGGAATGCTCGACAAGGAGCGCAAGGACTACGAGCAACTCTCGCAACGCTCGAAGGTGCTCGACGAACTCGTGCCCTACACCGATGCCGTTCATCTGCAAGACTCGTTGCAGGAACTGGCCAAAATGAGCGAAAAGGACCGCAACGCAGCCATCGACCGCGTCATCGAGGCCCTGAAAAAGAAGGAAAAAGAGGAAAAACGCAAGCAAGACGAAGCCAACGCCGCTCAACAGATGCAGCGCAGCGGAGCCGTGGGCAATCGCACGGGAAACACGCCGCAGCCCCAAGTGCCCAACCCTCAGCAGCAGGGCAAGTGGTATTTCTACAACCCGATGGCCGTGCAACAGGGAAAACAGGCCTTTGAAAGGCTGTGGGGAAGGCGCGAAAACGTGGACAACTGGCAGCGCGTGAACCAGACTGTCGTCGCCGGAATGGGCGGCACCATGGAAGACCTGCCGCAGGAAGTGCTCGACTCCATCGCCTGGGCCGAGGCCGTCGCCGACTCGCTTGAGCAGGTGGCCGACAGTGCCCAGAACGACCCGCACAAGCGCGAATACTACTTGGCGCAGATTCCCTTCACCGAGGAGCAGGTCGAGGCCAGCAACCTCATCATTCAAGACGGACTCTACCACTCCGGCGTCATTTTCAAGGATAAACTCGACAACCTGTGGCTCAGCGAGAAGCAGTTCACAAGGCTGCTCGCCGACTTCCCCAACTTCGAGCAGATGGCCGACGTCTATTACCACATGTTCCTGCTCCATTCGCGACGCGGAGAGCACGACGTGGCCGCCTCCTACGTAGCGCGACTGGAAAGAGAGTTCCCCGACAACGTGTGGACCGCCCTGCTCACCGACCCCTACTTCAAGGAATCGGCGCAGTTTGGCGAGCAGGTCGAAGACTCCATCTACGGCGCCACCTACGAGGCCTTCAAAGCCGACCGCTACGGCGAAGTACGCGCCAATGCGCGGCTCTCGGAAGAGCGATTCCCGATGGGACAGAACCGCGACAAGTTCATCTTCATCGGCGGACTCTCGAAACTCAACAACGGCGACG
>JAFUVC010000059.1 GCA_017483785.1 Prevotella sp. | reverse complement strand
GACAACTATACAGAAGAGCAAATTAAACAAATACAGTATAAAATCAATGCAAGACCAAGAAAAAAACTCGGATTCAAGGCTCCGGTTCAGACTTTTTTCATACCTTTGCAGACGTAGTTGCATTTTGGAGTTGAATCTTCGTAAGTAAAAAAATATCAAATAATTTGCGAGATTCAGGAAAAAGAAGTAATTTTGTAGGCAAATTTGAAGTCGTATGGATGCAAATGAGAAAACACTGACGCTTTTCACGACCCGCATGAGGCAGATGATTCTCCAGTTCAAGGAAATGAAAACGGAGAATGCCGACTTGTGTGCGAAAGTGGAGGAGCGCGATGCGCGCATCAAGGAACTTGAGGCGCAGTTGACCCAGGCGCACGGCGACTACGAGAGTCTGAAGATGGCCAAGATGATTGAGATTTCCGACCGCGACCTCGAGGGCGCGCAGAAGCGGTTGTCGAAGCTCATCCGCGACATCAATAAATGTATAACGCTACTGAGTGAGAAATAAAAATTCGGAGCGATGGCTGAAGAAAACAAGAAACTGAATATACGGTTAAACCTGTATGATACCGAGATGGCGGTGAAAGTCTTCCACGAAGAGGAGGAATTTTACCGCAAAGCCGCTAAACTCATCAACGACACGATGAACACCTACGTGCCCCTTCTACGAGGAAGGAAGAGCGAGAAGGAAATCCTGTATGCGGCGATGCTCGACATTGCGCTCGACCGCGAGAAGTTGATGAAGCGCAACGACACGGTTCCCTATAACGATATTCTCGTAAAGTTGACTTCAGAAATCGAAGAGGCTCTGAAAAAGGATTGAGAATATTGTTAAACCAATTTAAAAACAAATGATACCAATACTGATTGCAGTCGTAGCCGGCCTAATCGTAGGCGGATTCATCGGCTACGCTATTTTCCGTTACGTTGTGAAGGGAAAATATAATGAAATGATTGCAGCCGCCGACAAGGAGGCTGAAGTGATTAAGGAGAAAAAACTCTTGGAGGTACGCGAGAAGTTCCTCAACAAGAAGAGCGAACTCGAAAAAGAAGTACAGCAGCGCAACCAGCGCATTCAGCAGAGCGAAAACAAGCTCAAGCAGCGCGAAATCTCGCTCAACCAGCGCCAGGAAGAACTGAGCCGCCGGAAGCAGGAGATGGACCACAGCCAGCAGCGCGTAGAAAACGAGAAGAAACTGCTCGCCATCAAGCAGGAAGAACTCGAGAAGATGCAGACGCAGGAGCGCGCCAAACTGGAGGAACTTTCCGGACTGAGTGCCGACGAGGCTAAGAGCCGCCTGATTGAAAGCCTGAAAGACGAGGCCCGCACCGACGCCGCCAGTTACATCAATGAAATCATGGACGAGGCGAAACTCAACGCCAACGCACAGGCGAAGAAAATCGTCATCCAGACCATTCAGCGCGTGGCCACGGAAACGGCCATTGAAAACAGCGTTTCGGTGTTCCACCTCGACAACGACGACATCAAAGGCCGCGTCATCGGTCGCGAGGGCCGCAACATTCGCGCGCTGGAGGCCGCCTGCGGCGTGGAACTCGTGGTTGACGACACGCCCGAGGCCATCGTCATCTCGGCTTTCGACCCCGTGCGCCGCGAAATCTGCCGTCTGGCCCTGCACCAGTTGGTCAGCGACGGCCGAATCCACCCCGCACGCATCGAGGAAGTGGTTGCGAAAGTCAAGAAACAACTCGACAACGAAATCGTTGAAACGGGTAAGCGCACGGCCATCGACCTCGGCGTACACGGCCTGCATCCCGAACTGATTCGTATCGTCGGAAAGATGAAATATCGCTCCAGTTACGGCCAGAACCTGCTGCAACACGCTCGCGAAACGGCCAATCTCTGTGCGGTGATGGCCGCCGAACTCGGCCTGAACCCGAAAAAGGCAAAGCGCGCTGGTCTGCTCCACGACATCGGCAAAGTGCCCGACGAGGACACCGACGATCCGCACGCACTCTACGGAGCGAAAATCGCCGAGAAATACAAGGAGAAGCCCGATATCTGCAATGCCATCGGCGCCCACCACGACGAAATGGAGATGCAGACGCTGCTCGCGCCCATCGTGCAGGTGTGCGACGCCATCAGCGGAGCCCGTCCGGGTGCCCGTCGCGAGATTGTGGAGGCCTACATCAAGCGTCTGAACGACCTCGAGGCCATTGCCATGAGCTATCCGGGCGTGACGAAGACCTACGCCATTCAGGCCGGTCGCGAACTGCGCGTCATCGTCGGTGCCGACAAGATGTCGGATGCCGAGACCGAGGCTCTCAGCGGCGAGATTGCCACGAAGATTCAGAACGAAATGACCTATCCGGGTCAGGTGAAGATTACCGTGATTCGCGAGACGCGCTCGGTGGCTTACGCGAAATAATCCGTTTCTGAGAGATATGAAAAAACTACGCAATGCCAAGGCAAAGCGTAGTTTTTTGTGCTTTGAATTTAATTAGAAAATCGGGAAATCTGTTTTCTGCGCCTTGATGGCCATGGTTTCCATTTCGATGAGCCATCCGGGGCGGCAGACCTTCGCGTGGACAATCACCCAGGGCCTGTCGGGGAAGCGCTCCTCGAAAAGTTTCTTGACAATCTGGTAGTCGGCCGGGTCGCGCAGATAGACAATCATCTGGGCGGCATCGTCGTAGGTGCAGCCGGCCTCGGCCAGCAGCGTCTCCACGTTCTCCCACATGCGACGGCACTGCGCCACGACATCTCCCTGATGCATGATTTCGCCCTTGTTGTTGATGCTGGCCGTGCCCGAGATGAAGACGTGGCGACGGTCGCCGTAGTCGATGTAGGTGCCGCGCTCGAACGACACGCCGTAGTCGCTCGTGCGGTTCAGGTGCGACGGGGCGTAGAGATAGTGGATTTGCGCCTGCCCGATGCCGTCGATGGCGTAGGCGTCCATCTGCGAAAGCACCTGCGCGTTGGCCTGTCGGCCTCCGATGCCCGTGCTGGCGATGAAATGCGTCTTGTCGGTAAGGTTTTGCGTGATAAACACCTCGTTTCGGGCTTTCACTACGCCGCCGTAGTTCAAATCGACCTCGTTCACGAAAAACCACGTGCGAATGCAGTTGTCGGCCAGCGAACAGCCTTCGTTGGCGAGTTGCATCACGTAGTCGTTCAGGATGATTCGCGTCTGCCGCTCCGAGTCTTTGGCGCTGTTGCAGGCTCCGGCCAGCCACAGGTGGCGATACTGCCCGTGACGGGCCTCGTAGAGGCTTCCCGGCAGTGCCCGACGCTGCATTTTCGTGGCCAAATAGGCCCAGAGCGCAATCTTCGTGCCGTTGAGCGGAGCCTGCTGGACGATGCTCACGGCGCAGTCGGGCGACTCCAGTTCGTAGTTCATCAGCACGTCGGCCTGGTTGCTGGCGTCGCTCAGGAAATAGCGCTTAAACACGGGCTCGGCACCGCGAAGTTCCGTCTGCTGAAGTTGCGAAAAGGCGGCGAGCATGGCCTCCAACTGCGCTTGATAGGCGAGCATGGGGTTCGTGATGCTAATCACCACCTGAAACTCCTCGACTTCGGTTCCGCCGTCGAAACCGAAAATCCTCGCCTCGGCATTCTCAAATTTCAAAATTTTATGCATGAAATCGTTATTTTGCTTGCAAAGTTACAAAAAGTTGGGCAATTTTTCCATAAATACTCGTAAATTTTATGAATATTGTGCCATGTTTTGCTCACATTACCAAAATAATTTGTAAATTTGCACAGAAAATCCCGAAAATGGTATTTTTATTCACAAAATCAGACAAAACTGACAAATACAATGACAAAACGCTTATTGAAATTCCTCGACGCTTCGCCCGTGAACTTTCTCGCGGTGAAGAACATCGCTGCCGAACTTGAAACGGCCGGTTTTAAACGCTTCGACGCGCAAAAGCCGCTCGGAAAAGTGAAGGCTGGCGACAAATTCTATGTGACGAAGAACGATTCGTCGGTTTATGCCTTTGAAATCGGCAGAAAATCGCTTGCCGACGCCGGTTTCCACATGATTTGCGCCCACTGCGACTCGCCCACGTTCCGCATCAAGCCGAACGCCGAGATGCTCTGCGAGGGCGGCATCGTGAAACTGAACACCGAGGTCTATGGCGGCCCGATTATGTCCACATGGTTCGACCGTCCGCTGACGCTGGCCGGAAGGGTCATCTTGAAGGGCAAAGACGCGATGAATCCCCAGACGCTGCTCATCCACGTGAAGCGGCCGCTGCTGCAAATCAGCAATCTCGCCATCCATTTCAACCGTCAGGTGAACGACGGCGTGAAACTCAGCAAGCAGAAGGACGTGCTCCCGATTCTCGGCATCATTTCCGACGAACTCGAGAAGGGAAATCTGCTCATGAACGTCGTTCTGGAGGATCTGAACAATCAGAAAAAGGTGAAAAAAGCCGACATCCTCGACTTCGACATCTATCTGGCCGACGTGCAGCCTGCCTGCACATTCGGTGTCCACGACGAATTCATCTCCTCGG
>JAFUVC010000058.1 GCA_017483785.1 Prevotella sp. | reverse complement strand
GAAAGTTTTCGACAAAGTTCCCGTCAAAATCAACCAGATTACCCGTTGCAAGGGCATCGTTTTCAACAACGAGAACAACTACATCACGCTCCGCCTGCAAGTCGATGACGAGTGGACGCAGAAAGACTATCAATTTTAACAATAAAAACACGAAAAACCGATGAAAAAGAATCAAATCCTCAGCGGGCTGGCCTTCGGACTGGCCGCAGTTTTGTACAGTTGCGCCCCTTCGGGCAGTCAGAAAACAGCCAGTGAGACCGACACGCTGACCGTCGCCACCGTCGTGCGCCACATAGCCGACTCCACCGGCACGTATGAAATCCGCGTCGGCTTCCCCAATGCCAAGCCCGGCAGCGCGCTGGCCGTGGCCGTCGGCGAATGGGTCAGCGAACAACTCGGCGGAACCTATGGCACGGCCGACAGCGTCGATTACGCACAGTTGCTGGCCGACACGGCCGCCCTCGCCAACCATTACTTCGACGAGGTGGTGAGCCGCAACCAGAAAGACTACGCAGAACTGATGGGTGCCAATCCCGAAATCTCGAATCTGGACATTGCGTATTACGACTCCCTTTCTATCGAGAAACTCGGCGAGGGCCGCTCGTGGGTCACTTTCATCAACAAGCACGAAATTTATTCCGGCGGAGCCCACGGCAGTTTCCTCTGCTTCGGCCAGACCTTCCGCAAGAGCGACGGCCGACGCATCGGCTGGGACATTTTCGCCAACACGACCGACGAAGGCTTCCAGAAACTGCTGAAAGAGGGTCTGATGGAGTATTGGGAACTCAAAAAAGAGACCGACCTTGAAAATTTCCTGATGGGCACGGCCTCTGTCTATTACATTCCGCTGCCGCAGTGTCCGCCGCTGTTCACCGAGAAAGGCGTGGAATTTGTCTATAACCAGTACGAAATCGCCGCCTACGCCGCCGGACTGCCGTCCTTCACCGTCGGCTACGACAAATTGGAGCCCTACATGATGGCTACGGCCAAGCGGATGGTCAAGGAATAGAAAAAAAGTAAAATTTCTCAAACCTCTGCCACGATTTGGCGTATCTTTTTCGTAATTTTGCAGAAAAATTCGAGAAAATATGACTGGAAACGACAGAGGGCAAAGCCTGATTAGCAAGTATGTTTGGGTGATAGACACCATCTATCGCGCAAAGAAGATTTCGTTCAAGAAACTGAACGAGAAATGGCTCGACGACGAGATTAGTCGGGGAGTGGAAATTCCGAAACGGACGTTCGACAACTGGCGCTATGCCATTTTGGACATGTTCGGCGTGGACATTGCCAACGAAAACTGCGGCGAATACCGCTATTATATCGAAAATGCCGACGACATCGGAAAGGACGGCCTGCGCTCGTGGCTCTACAACACGTTCTGCGTGAGCAACGTTTTGGCCAACAGCCAGACCATCAAAGACCGCATCCTGCTCGAATACGTGCCGTCGGGCCAGTTTTTCCTCCAGCCCATCGTCGAGGCGATGAAGGAGAACCGCGTGCTCAGCATCACCTACCACAGCTACTGGAAAGACGAGGAAAACACGTTCGACTTGCAGCCCTACTGCATCAAACTGTTCCGTCAGCGGTGGTATCTGGTGGGGCGCAGCACCGATTCCTATTACTACGAAAAAGGCCCGCGCATCTACTCGCTCGACCGCATCGTTGACCTCCAGACCACCGACGAGACGTTTGAAATGCCGAAAGACTGGTCGGCCGACGAGTTCTTTGAAGGTTGCTTCGGAATCATCGCCGACCAGCGTACAGAGCCGCAAACCGTCAAGTTGAAGGTGTCGGCAGGGCAGGCCAACTACATCCGCGACCTGAAAATCCATGAGTCGCAAGACGAAATCGAGCGCAACGAGCATTTCAGCATTTTCGAGTATTTCGTGCGTCCGTCGTTCGATTTCATGCAGGAAATTCTCAGGAACGGCGAGGACATGGAAGTGCTCGAACCGCTCTCGCTGCGGCAGGAAGTCGCGGGAATTGTGAAGCAAATGTGGAAAACGTATTGGGAGGACTGGTAAATGCAGGACTTTGCAGCAATAGACTTTGAAACGGCGAACAACGAGCGCTCTTCGGTTTGTTCTGTCGGCGTCGTGATTGTTCGCGGAGGCGAAATCGTCGATTCGTTCTACTCGCTGATTCAACCCGAACCGAACTATTATAATTATTGGTGCTCGCAGGTGCACGGACTTTGCTGTGCCGACACCGACGACGCGCCCGTTTTTCCCGACGTTTGGGCGCAAATCGAACCGCTCATCGAGGGCCTGCCCCTTGTCGCCCACAACAAGCCTTTTGATGAAGGTTGTTTGAAAGCCGTGTTCCGTGTCTATCAGATGGACTATCCAGATTATGAGTTCTACGATACACTTTGCGTTTCACGTCGTGTACTTCCTGATTTGGAAAACCACCAGCTTCAGACTGTAGCCGCCGCCTGTGGTTATGAGTTAGAAGATCACCACCATGCATTGGCCGATGCAGAAGCTTGTGCATGGATTGCGAGGGAAATTTTGTAAGTTTTCTACCGATAGGAGATTTTTTGCATAAAAAAGGTATTGTGATTCGCTTCTTTTTTGTAACTTTGCCCCCGATTCGCAGAACGCGGATTAAGGGGTGCTGATTTTGTCGGCTGAGATGATACCCTCTGACCTGACCAGGGTAATGCCTGCGTAGGGAAACGGATTTCTTCTGCCCCTTATTGTATTTTCTGAATAAAATAAGGAGTAAAAAACATGGAAAAACATCAGATTTTGGCCGTTTTGATGGCGTTCGCGCCATTTTCGGCAACGGCAGGGGCGCGTTTGGCCTCGGAGCAAGACTCCACGGCCGTGGAACACCTACAGGAAGTGGTGGTTCAGGGCGTGAGGGCGCAGAAGAATGCACCGTATGCCGTGGCGTCGATTCAGGCAGCGGAATTGCAGCAATTTTCGAAAACGGGGCGCGAACTGCCGCTTCTTTTCTCGCAGACGCCGGGCGTGTTGGCGTGGAGCGAGAACGGACTCGGCACGGGCACGACCTATATGCGCATCCGTGGGGCTGGCGACTCGCGCATCAACGTGACGCTCGACGGCGTGCCGCTCAACTCGCCCGAAGACCAGTGCGTCTTCTGGGCCAACATGAATTCGTATGGCTCGCTGCTCGGCTCGGTGCAGATTCAGCGCGGCGTAGGTGCCTCGACCAACGGCGACGGGGCCTTCGGCGGCTCCATTTCGCTCTCGTCGAAAGCCCCATCGAGCGTTCCAACGGGCGAAATCAGCGTTTCGACGGGCTCTTACAACACGTTCAACGTGGGCGCATCGGTTTCCACGGGCCTACTCTGGCGGCATTGGACGCTCGACGGAGCCTATCACGAGACTAACACCAACGGCTACATCCACGGCACGGGCGGCCGCTCGGGCTCGTACTACGCCGCGCTGCGCTATCTGACCGACAATTTCAGCATTGCCTACAAGAATTTCGGCAATTTCGAGAAGACGGGGCAGGCATGGAACGGCGTGACGGCGGGCGACAATGACCTCTCGCTCATGGACGGGACCTACGGCGAACCGACGGGCATCAAGACCTACAAAGACCTCTACAAGGCTGGTCTGGGGCGCTATAATTCGCTCTACGAGAGGCTCCGCTACGACGACAACGGCCATTTCGCCCGCGACGCCGACGGAAACTACCTCACCGAGCGCTATACCCTCACCACCCAAGCCCCGACGCCCGCCACCGGCTACTGGGACAAGGCCACCGACAACTTCTGGCAGACCCACAACCTGCTCACGGCGGCGTGGGAAATCAGTCCGCGCTGGACCACCACCGCCACGCTCCACTACACCCACGGCTACGGCTATTATCGCGAGTTCCGCTACGACAATAAAATCAAGAAAATCGGGCTGCCCAATGCCCAATTCAACGGCGAGGCGCTCTCGGGCGTGAAAAGAACCGACTGGGTGCGCAAAAAGGGCCTGAAACAAGACGTTTACGGCCTCGTCTGGAATGCCAACTACCGGCATCAGGACTGGAACGTCATCGGCGGCCTGTCGATTCAGAATTTCTCAGGCAACCACTTCGGCTACGCCACCTACGTCAGCAACGAACAACTGCGCAGTCTGCTCCTGAAAAACGGCGATTACCACTATTACGACTCCGACGCCCGGAAATTCGACGGAAACGCCTATCTGAAGGCCGCCTATCGCATCACGTCGCAGTGGGAAGTCTTCGCCGACGTACAATTTCGCCACGTTTCGTACAAGACCGACGGCTACAACGACAAATTCCTTTATAACGACGCGACGGGCCTCTACGACAAGCATTTCCTCGACATCGACGAGAAATACGATTTCTTCAATCCGAAGGCTGGATTCAGCTTCCGTCAGGGCGGCCATCGCGTCTATGGCTCCGTGGCCCTGAGCCATCGCGAGCCCGAGCGCAACAACTTCACCGACAACGGCAACTACCCTGCACCCAAGGCCGAGAGCCTGACCGACTACGAACTGGGCTACCAGTTCACGGCTCCGACGTGGAACCTCAGCGTGAACGGCTATTTCATGGACTACGACGACCAGTTCGTGCAGACGGGGCAGGTGAGCGACATCGGCGAGCCGCTGACGACCAACATCAAGTCGAGTTATCGCCTCGGCGTGGAAATCTCCGGCGCGTGGATGGCGACCCCGTGGCTCACGATTGAGGCCAACGCCGCCCTGAGCCAGAACAAAATCAAGGATTTCGACGAGTTTGTCGAGGACTGGGACGACTGGAAGGGCAATCCCGACGCCGCGAAATACCACTGCGACGGCAACGGCGACAAACTCCGCCAGTTCCACTACGACCATTCCACGCTGGCCTTCTCGCCGTCGGCCATTCTCAACGGTTTCCTGCACTTCCGCCATCGCCAATTCCAGGCCACATGGCACACGAATTTCGTCAGTCGCCAGTATCTCGACAACACGGAAAACCGCGACCGCTCGCTGCCCGCGTTCTCGCAGTCGAACCTCAGCCTTGGCTACACCGTTCCCGTCCACAGGGAGAAAATCGGCATCCGGAGCATGATTCTCGGCCTGAACCTCAGCAACCTTTTCAATGCCCACTACGCCGCCAGCGGCTGGGTCTATTCGGCAGTGGCGGAGAGCTACGGCCACACGCCCGACAATCGCTATTATCAAATCGGATTCATCCCCATGAGCGGCTTTACCTTGATGGGTAGCCTGACGCTGAAATTCTAATGGAA
Organism: Prevotella sp.; assembly: GCA_017483785.1. GTDB lineage: Bacteria > Bacteroidota > Bacteroidia > Bacteroidales > Bacteroidaceae > Prevotella. The sequence continues at coordinate 245 of JAFUVC010000058.1, read as the reverse complement.
TCGTTCCTCTACGCCCACTGGCTCGACCTGCTCACCACGATACTCGGCCTCGCCTACATCATCCTCGAATATCGCGCCTCCGTCTGGCTCTGGGCCGTTGGCTTCGCCATGCAGTCGCTCGGCATCGTGCTCTATTACGAAAAAGGGCTCTACGCCGACTGTGGCATGGAGTTCTATTATCTCGCAATGACCGTCTATGGCTGGTGGAATTGGACGAGGCGAGGGGCGAGGACAGGGCAGCGGGG
>JAFUVC010000057.1 GCA_017483785.1 Prevotella sp. | reverse complement strand
GTACCTTTGCACCCAAATCATCGTTACAGATATGGAACAGAAGAAACAAATCCTGCTGGTTTACAATACGCTGACGCGCCAGAAAGAGCGCTTCGAGCCGTTGAATGCGCCCCACGTGGGCATGTATGTGTGCGGACCTACGGTCTATGGCGACCCGCATCTGGGCCACGCCCGACCGGCCATCACCTTCGACGTGGTTTTCCGCTATTTGCAGCACCTGGGCTACAAGGTGCGCTACGTCAGGAACATCACCGACGTGGGCCACTTGGAGCACGACGCCGACGAAGGCGACGACAAAATCGAGAAAAAAGCCCGGCTGGAGCAGATGGAGCCGATGGAAATCGCCCAGTACTACACCAACCGCTACCACGCGGCGATGGACGCGCTCGGCGTGCTCCGCCCGTCGATTGAGCCGCAGGCCACGGGGCACATCATCGAGCAGCAGCAACTCGTGCAGCAGATTCTCGACAATGCGCTGGCGTATGAAAGTAATGGTTCTATTTATTTTGACATAGAAGAATATAATAAGAGGAGTTCAGGAGTTCGGGAGTTCGGGAGTTCAGGAGTTCGGGAGTTTCCGCCGTATGGCATTCTTTCCGGAAGAAGCCTTGAAAACATCAAGGACGAAAGCCGCACGCTGGCCGGCGTCGGCGAAAAGCGCAATCAGGCCGACTTCGCCCTCTGGAAGCGGGCTTCGGCAGAGCACATCATGCGCTGGCCGAGTCCGTGGAGCGACGGTTTCCCGGGCTGGCACTGCGAATGCACGGCGATGGGACGGAAATACCTCGGCGAGCAGTTCGACATTCACGGCGGCGGCATGGACCTCGTCTTCCCCCACCACGAGTGCGAAATTGCGCAGGCGGTGGCCTCGCAGGGCAAGCAGATGGTGAAATACTGGATGCACAACAACATGATTACCATCAACGGCCAGAAAATGGGCAAGTCGCTCGGCAATTTCATCACTTTGGAGCAATTTTTCACGGGCCAGCACGAGTCGCTCTCGCAGCCCTATTCGCCGATGACGATTCGCTTCTTCATCCTCTCGGCCCACTATCGCTCTACCGTCGATTTCAGCGACGAGGCGCTGCAAGCCTCGCAAAAGGGCCTCGAAAGGCTCATGGACGGCCTCGGAAACCTGAATCGGGTGACCATTTCGGAGCATTGCGACGCAGAAACCGAAAACTTCGTGAAATCGCTGCGCCAGCGCTGCTACGACGCCATGAACGACGACCTGATGACGCAACTCGTCGTGAGTTATCTCTTTGAAGCCTGCACCGTCGTCAACAAACTCATTGACCACAAGGCGACGATTTGCGCCGAGTGTTTCGAAGAACTGAAATCGACGATGACGCTGTTTGCCGAGGAACTGCTCGGCCTGAGCGCAGAACGGGGCGCGCAGAACGAGGCGCGCGAAAAAGCCTTCGGCAGCGTGGTCGATATGGTTCTGGATCTCCGCGCCAAGGCGAAAGCCGCGAAAGACTGGGCCACGAGCGACCTCATCCGCGACGAACTCGCAGCCCTCGGCTTCGAAGTGAAAGACACCAAAGACGGTGCCACTTGGAAACTGAACAAATAAGCCGCTGTCGGCTTAGCGCTTCAGCGCAAGATTATAGTTGTAGTAGTTCGTGTTGCCCGTGATGTCCTCGATGACGCGCAGGAACGGCGGGAACTTCACATCCTCGTGGTGCTGAATGCCGTTGGTTTCGAGAATCGTGAGATTGGAGACGGGCTGCAGATACGTGTCCAACTCGAAATACTGCCCTTGCCAGATGAAACTCTTGCGCTGCTTGCGGATGGTCTGGCGATAGGGGTCGGCCTGCTTCACGAGCGACTCGTAGAGGTTGTTGTCCACCTGACGCTCGGTTTCGAGTTGCTCGGTGTCTGAAATTTTCTTCTTCGTAGTGAGGATATTGATGAATTTCCCTTTCCATCCACGACGACGCAGGCGCATTTCCACGCCCGGCTCCGCAATGAGATAGGTCTGCGTGATGTCGCTCTCGGTGCATTCGGGAATGTCGCCGATGACCTCGACAATGTATTTCCGCTCTTCCTCGATGGGCTGCGGCAGCCCGAGCACGCTGGCACTTTCCTTGAGCACGCGGTTCAACTTGGCGTTGAAGTCGTCGTTGTTGTTGATGACGCGCAGGTGGGGATGTCCCGTCCATGCCTTGACGACCTTCTTGTCAAGTTCGCGCGCAATGCGCAGCCCCTCTTCGTTCATCTGCTCGTAGCGCGTGGCGTTGGTGGCCGTGGTGTAGTATTTCTCGGCACCGTCGGCCGCCGAAACGAGGTGCAGCACGGCGTCGTAGCGCGCCCGAAGCCGATTGGTGTCGGTGTTGGCCTTCGCCGTGATGTCTTCCCACATCTCGGGCGTCATATAGGCCGAAATGTCGAGCGTTCCGCGGTCGCAGACCACGAGCGTGGGCTTCGTACACACCTCGGCCATGCGCATGAACATGTCTTCGAGCGCGAGTTGCGTGTCGAGGATGGCGCGCTCGCCCTCGTAGTAGAGTTGGCGGTTGGGCGTCAGATAGTTCCATCCGCCCTGGCTGTAGAGCGTGGGCACTTCAGGAATGGTGAAAACCTTGTAGCCGTAGTTCGAAAAATACTCTACAATTCTTACCAGCGCAGTGGTTTTTCCGGCGCACGGTCCGCCCGTGAGGACGATTCGCTTGATTTCTTTCGTCATGGTTTCGTTTTTAAATAGACTGGAATCGACCACAAAGTTACTGCTTTTGCGGGGAACCACAAAATTTCTCGGCAAAAAATTCGGGGCGATTTTTCTTTTTGCATTTTACCCGATTCTTGTTATAAATTTCGCGTGTTCAACAAAATAAATTTCGTGTGTTCAACAAAATAAATTCATTTATTCTGCCCTCATTTCATTTTAATTTTCGTATCTTTGTGCCCAGAACTTATTCAAATAAACAAAAAAATATGAAACAGAAGACTCTGATTATCTTGTCGCTCCTGCTGATGAGCACCGCGACATGGGCAGGCCAGAAGATTGAACGTCCGAAATTGGTCGTCGGACTGGTTGTCGACCAAATGCGCTGGGACTACCTCTATTATTATTACGAGGATTTCGTGGAAGGCGGACTGAAACGGCTCGTCGATGAGGGCTACTCCTGCGAAAACACGATGATCAACTACGTGCCCACGGTGACGGGCATCGGCCACGCGAGCATCTACACGGGTTCCACGCCCGCCCTGCACGGCATCTGCGGCAACAATTTCTACGACAAGGGGCAATACGCCTATTGCTGTGGCGACGCGTCGGTGAACGGCGTGGGAAGCGACTCGAAGGCCGGAAAAATGTCGCCCCGCAACATGCTGGCCAACACCATCGGCGACCAGTTGCGCCTCTCGAACGACTTCAAGTCGCGCGTCTTCGGCGTGGCACTGAAAGACCGCGCAGCCATCCTGCCCGCAGGCCACTCGGCCAACGCCGCCTATTGGTACGACAACTCCGTGGGCCACTTCATTTCCTCGACCTACTACATGCAGGAACTGCCGAAATGGGTGCGCGACTTCAACAAACACAACGCCACGAAGCCCGGCGAAGACCAGAAAATGAAGCCCGAGGGCATCACGCTGACCTTCAAAATGGCCGAGGCACTACTCGAAAACGAGCGACTCGGCGCGAACGACGTCACCGACATGCTCTGCGTGAGCATCTCCTCGACCGACGCCATCGCCCACGAATACGGCACGCGCGGCGAGCAGACCATCGCGGCCTACAAGCAACTCGACAAAGACCTGGCCCACTTCCTGAAAGTGCTCGACCAGCGCATCGGACGCGGAAAATACCTGCTCTTCCTCTCGGCCGACCACGGCGGCGCACACAACCCCAATTTCATGCGCAAAAACAAGTTGCCGGCCGACGGATGGGGCGCCGGAAAGACCGTGAAGGCCATCAGTAGCCGACTGGCCGAGAAATACGGCGTTGAAAAACTCGCACTGGGCCACTATTCCGACTTCATCTACCTCAACCACGCCCGCATCGACAGTGCCGGACTCGACCTTCAGGAAGTGAAGCGCGAGGCCATCCGCGAAATCGAGAAAAACGACAAGATTCTCTATGCCGTAGATTGCGCCAACGCCACCACGGCACCCATTCCGCAACTCATCCGCGAGCGCATCGTGAACGGCTACAACCGCCTGCGCACGGGCGACATCTACTGCCTGCCCCGCTCGCAGATGTTCACTTGGGAGTTCAAAGACGACTACATCGGCACCACCCACGGCGAATGGAACCCCTACGACGCCCACATTCCGCTGGTGTTCTTCGGCTGGAACGTCGAGCACGGCGCCACCACGAAGCCGACGCGCATCGTGGACATCGCGCCGACGGTCTGCGCCATGCTCCACATCCAAATGCCGAATGCTTGCATCGGCGATGCTGTGGAGTTGAAAGATTAATATTCAGGAGTTAAGGGGGATGGAAGCACTTTTGCACTACGTCTGGAAACACAAGCTTTGGCCGCTGAAGCCGCTCGCCACCACGCGTGGCGAGACGGTGGAGGTCATCGACCCCGGACTGCAAAACCGCAATGCCGGCCCCGACTTCTTCAATGCGAAGGTGAAAATCGGCCAGACGCTGTGGGTGGGCAACGTGGAGATTCACGACCGAGCCTCCGACTGGAACGCGCACGGCCACCAGCGCGACGCGGCCTACGACAACGTGGTGCTGCACGTCTGCGGCGAGGTGAATGCCGAGGTTGCGACGGATTCGGGGCGCACGCTGCCGCAAATGCAACTCGACGTGCCCGAGTCGGTGGCGCAGAACTACCGCCAACTGCTCGTCGCCGACCAATATCCGCCCTGCTACCAGATTATCCCGTCGCTCTCGAGACTGACCGTCCACTCGTGGCTCAGCGCCCTGCAGACCGAGCGACTCGAGCAGAAAACCGAGGCCATCCGCCAGCGCGTGGAACGCTGCGAAGGGTCGTGGGAGCAGGCCTATTTCACGACTTTGGCGCGGAATTTCGGGTTCGGCATCAACGGCGACGCCTTCGAGCAATGGGCGCAGAGCGTGTCGCTGTCGGTCGTGGGACATCATCGCGACGATTTGTTCCAAATCGAGGCCATTTTCATGGGCCAGGCCGGACTGCTCGACCTCGAAACTCTTCCCGAGCGGCACCAGAACGACGCGCTCAACGACGGCTATTTCGCCCGACTGCGCAACGAATATCTCTATCTGCAACGCAAATTCTCGCTTCAGCCCATCGACCCGAAACTGTGGCGCTTCCTGCGACTGCGACCGCAGAACTTCCCCCACATCCGCATCGCGCAACTCACCCAACTTTTCTACCAGAAAACGGCCTCGCTCAGCCAGATTGTGGCCTGCCAGACCGCGAAAGAACTCGAAAAAGCCTTCGCCACGTGCGCCACACCCTATTGGCAGACGCACTACCTCTTCGGCAGCGAGAGCCCGAAAAACCCGAAGCAACTCTCCGCCGCGTCGCGCCGCCTCATCATCATCAACACCGCCGTGCCGTTCCTCTTCGCCTACGGCCGCCATCGCCACGACGAAAAACTCTGCGACAGAGCCTTCACCTTGCTGGAAGAACTGCGCGCAGAGCAAAACCACATAACACGTATGTGGAGCCAGTGCGGACTCCACGTACAGTCGGCAGCCGACACGCAGGCACTCATCCAACTCAAAAACGAGTATTGCGACAAGAAAGACTGCCTGCGCTGCCGTATCGGCTACGAATACTTAAAGAAATAAAGCCTACAGATAGATGCCGAAGCCAATGCGAAGCCCGATTTTCGAGTAGTCGCTGTGCTTCTTGAACGACTGCTGGTAATAGACCGACGGCTCAATCGTCACCGTGCGGCTGATGAAGAAGGCATAGCCCACTTCCACGCCCGGCATCACGTCGTTGTAGCCACCGGCACCGTGCGCATACTTCACGTTGGCACCGAGGAAAATGCCGTTCTGCAGGATGTAGTAGCGTCCGCCCGCGCCCAGTTCAATCTGGTCGCTCTTCGGCGAGCCCTGATGATTCCATCCGGCCAGCCCGTAGAGCAGAATGTTGTCGGCCACGAAATAGCCGGCCTGACCCTGCACGCCGAGCGACAACTCCTCGGCTCCGCTGTAACTGAGGTTAAGCCCCGTAAGCGAGGCGTTGGCATACATTTTTCCCTGTTCAAACTGTGCGTGTGCAACGAGTGGCATCACGGCCACGGCAAGAATTGCTAAGATTTTTTTCATATTTTAATCGTTGTTTTAGAATTTTCAACACGCAAAATTACTCATTTCTTCCGATTACACGTCAATCTGGTTCACAAAAAATCTTAAATTGCAAAAAATCAGCCTTGAAAGACAAAAAAAGACGTTTTATTTTGTCGTTTATGGGAAAATCCCTACTTTTGCAGTAGCAATACCAAAGAAGTATGCACGAGACAAGACAAAATAAAGTGGCGCGACTGATGCAGAAGGAACTGGCGCAGATTTTCCAGGAACAGACGCGGGCCATGCACGGCATGATGGTGTCGGTAACGCGGACAAAGGTGTCGCCCGACCTGAGCGTCTGCACGGCCTACCTGAGCGTTTTTCCGAGCGAGAAAGCCGCCGAGACGGTGCAAAACGTGAACGAAAACATGAAAACCATCCGTTTTGAACTGGGAAAACGCATCGGAAAACAGGTGAGAATCATTCCCGAACTGCGTTTTTTCCTCGACGACTCGCTCGACTACATCGACCGCATTGACGCCCTGCTGAAGCAATGAACTTTCCATTCTACATCGCCCGCCGATACCTTCTTTCGAAGAAATCGACCAACGCCATCAACGTGATTTCCGCGATTTCGGTGGTGGGCGTCGTCGTGGCCACGATGGCGCTGGTCATCGTGCTGAGCGTGTTCAACGGGTTCCACGACCTTGTGGCGTCGTTTTCCACGCAGTTCGACCCGCAGTTGAAAGTGGTGCCGACGGAGGGAAAGACCGCGCCTGCCGACGACCCGATTCTGACCGAAATCCGCCAGTTGCCCGAAATCGACGTGGCCACGGAGTGCGTGGAAGACCAGGCACTGGCCATCTACAACGACAAGCAGGAAATGGTCATTCTCAAAGGCGTTGACGACAATTTCGACGAACTCACCCACATTCGCGAAATCGTCTATGGCGAGGGCGAGTTCCAACTCCACACCGTCGATTTGCAATACGGCACTCTGGGCCTGCGGCTGGCTCAAGACCTGGGCATGGGGCTGCGGTTCGGCGAGTATTTGCGCATCTATGCACCCCGTCGCGACGGACAACTCGACCTCTCGAACCCCACCGACGGCTTCGTGGTCGATTCGCTGATTTCGCCGGGCGTCGTCTTCTCCACCCGACAGGGCAAATACGACAAAAACTACATCGTCTGTCCGATTTCGTTCACCCGACTCATGTTCGAGCAGCAGGGCATGGTGTCGTCGCTGGAACTGCGGCTCAAAGACGGCAGCAATCTTAGCGCCGTGAAGCGCGAGATGCGGCGCATAGCAGGCGAGAAATACCGCGTGCTCGACCGTTTCGAGCAGCAGGCCGACACGTTCAAAATCATGCAAATCGAGAAACTGATTGCCTATATTTTCCTGACTTTCATCCTTGTCGTGGCCTGTTTCAACATCATCAGTTCGCTGTCGATGCTCATCATCGACAAGAAAAACGACATTGCCACGCTGCGCAACCTCGGTGCCGACGACCGCCAAATCACGAGCATTTTCCTGTTTGAAGGGCGCATGATTGCCGCCATCGGAGCCGTCATCGGCATTCTTCTGGGACTGCTGCTCTGCTGGCTGCAACAGGAGTTCGGGCTGGTGGGTATGGGCGGCACGACGGGCATGTTCGTCATCAACCCCTACCCCGTGAGCGTCCACTACAGCGACGTGCTGATTATCTTCCTGACGGTCATCGTGGTCAGTTGGGCTGCCGTGTGGTATCCCGTCAGGTATTTTTCGCGAAAATTATTGTAGAAAAAGGTGTTTAGAGGCTCACGCGCTGCGCCTCAACCTCCTCGTTGAGGAAAATCCGGGCGTTTTCCTGAAATTTTTCCGGACTTTCGGTCGTGAAATAGCGCGTCGTGGCTCCGCGAGAGCAATGGCTCTCCAGTTCTGGATGGCGCAGCAGATAGTCTTTCAGGCTGTCGGCCACGTAATTGCCCTGAGAAATAATCTTGACGCCCGACGGAATATGCTTCTCGATAATCGGCAGCAGGAGCGGATAATGCGTGCAGCCGAGGATGACGGCGTCGATGCGTGAGTCTTCGCGGAACAGTTGTTCTATGCGCTTTTTCACGAAATAATCGGCACCCGACGACGATGCCTCGCCGGCCTCGACGATGGGTGCCCAGAGCGGACAGGCCACGCTCGACAACTGAATGTCGGGAAAAAGTTTCTGGATTTCGAGTTTGTAGCTCTCGCTGCGCACAGTGCCCTCGGTGGCGAGCAGACCCACATGGCGCGACCGGGTAAGCGAGCCGATAATCTCGGCCGTGGGGCGGATGACGCCGAGGACGCGACGAGGAAATTGACAATTGACAATTGACGATTGACAATTATCTGGCGAATTGGATTCTAATAGCGGCAAATCGCGCTGCTGAATGGTTCTGAGGGCCTTGGCCGAGGCGGTGTTGCAGGCTAAAATCACCAGATTGCAACCCATCGAAAAGAGTTTGGCAACGGCCTGCCTCGTAAACTCATAGACCACCTCGAAAGAGTGTCCGCCATAGGGCGCACGGGCATTGTCGCCCAAATACAGGTAGTCGTATTCGGGCAGTTTGCTGCGAATGCTCTCAAGCACCGTGAGGCCTCCGTAGCCAGAATCGAAAATTCCAATGGCACCCGTTGCTGTCACGTTCCTGCTCTGCTCGTTTTGGCCGACTTTCGTCATTTCTTTCTGAGTTCAACAAGAATGTCCTCCGCGACGTTCACTCCGATGAACGTATCGACGTAGGGCAATGCGTTGTTGTCGCTGTTCAGGATAAAAGCAAGCCCTTTCTGTCGGCCCACGGCGGCAACGGCGGCTGCCAACTTGCTTTTCAGGGGTTTCATGGCGTCTTCTTCGGCTTGGGCCAGCAGTTTTTTTGCCTCTTCCTTGAAGACCATGTTTTTCTGCATCATGTCGGTGAGTTCGGCCTGCCGTTTCTTGAAAATCGACGGCTCGAAACTGCGCTGACCCTCGAGGAAATCCTCGTATTTTCGGTTGAAGTCGTTTTCAGCACGCTGCATTTCGGCGTCGTACTGCTGGCGCATTCTCTGCAACTGGGCTTTCACGGTGGCAATTTCGGGCATGGCCTGCAAGGCCTGCTCGTAACTGAAATAACCGAAAATAGCGGCTTTCTCCTCGTTCAAATCAGCATCGGTAGCCGTTTGTGCAACGGCTACCGTGCTGAGAATGACGCTCACCACAAGGATGAGACCTTTTTTCATGTTCATAGTGCAGAACAATGGGGTTTTTTACTTCAGTTTCAGAACTTCCGTCTTGCATTCGCTGGTGACGTCGGTGACGAGCGTGGCGCTGATGAAGGGAAGCGAGTTTTTCGGCACGATGATGGAATATTTTCCGTTGTTGCCGACGTTTTCGATGGCCTTGGCCACCTTCGACTGGATGGGAGCGAGCAGTTCTTCCTGCTTCTTCTGCAGGGCCTGTCCGTTGTCGTTGTAGGCCTGCTGAATCTTCTGGTTCAGTTCCATGAGGCTCTGCTCGGTTTCCTGCTGCTTGGTGGCGTTCATGGTCGATTTCATCTTGTCGTACTCATCGACCTTGGTCTGCAGTTCCTTCTGCATTTCCTGCAATTCGTTTTCATACTGTTTGGCAAGGGCCTGCAATTCGCCTTGAGCCTTGGCAAACTCCGGCAGGTTCTGAGCCACTGCGTCCATATCGACGCATCCGATTTTCTGTGCCTGCATGGCCATCGGGGCCAGCAACAGCAGTGCTAAAAGGATTTTTTTCATTGTTTTTTAAAATTGAATTAGATTGTTAATGATGAATTTTAAACTCTAAGTGATTCCCCTCGCCCTTTGGAGGGGGTTAGGGGGTGAGGCTTTCAATATCCCAATTTTTGCAGCACCTCGTTGGAAATGTCGATGCTGGGCGAGCCGAAGATGATTCCGGCGGCCTCACTGGCGCGGTCGAGCACGAGGCTGTAGCCCCTTGTCTCGGAAATTTCCTTCACGGTGTTGTAGATTTCCTCCTGAATGGGTCCCATCAGGCTCTCGCGCTTCTTGAAAAGTTCGCCCTCTGGCCCGAAATACTTGCGTTTCAGGTCGCTGGCGTCTTTTTCCTTCTGCATGATGGCCTCCTGCTTGTCTTTTTTCTGCTCTTGCGAGAGGAAGACCACCTCGTTCTGGTAGTTTTTATACATGGTTTGCGCCTCGGTATTGAGGGCTTCCACCTCGGCCTGCCATTTCTTCGACACCTGGTTCAACTGTTCGTTGGCACGCTCGTAGGCGGGAATATTCTTCAAGATGTACTCCATGTCGAGGAGTGCGAACTTTTGGGCATTCACCGACGTGATGCCGCAGATGGCGCAGATGGCGCAGATGATGATTTTCTTCATATTTCTTCGTTTTTTATGGATTACACATTTCGTTTGACTTCTTTCAAGTCTAAAAGTTGCGTCCGTTTTGTATTTTTAACAATTCAACCATTCAACATTCAACCCTCAACATTCAAAACTCCTGTCCGAGAATGAAGTGGAAATGCGAGCCGCCGCGCTTCATGCCGCCGTTGTCATAGACCTTGTCGAAACCGTAGGCCCAGTCGATACCCATCAGGCCGACCATCGGCAGGAAGATGCGCACGCCGACACCGGCCGAGCGCTTCATGCTGAACGGGTTGAACTTCTTCGTGTCGGCCCATGCGTTACCGCCTTCGAGGAAGGCGAGGCCGTAGATGGTGGTGTTGCCGAGCATGAACGGATAGCGCAGTTCGAGCGTGAAACGGTCGTAGGCGTAGGCGTTGTAGTAACTCGAGGTCTTGGCCTCGTAGGCCGCCGTGTTCGAGATGGAGCCGTTTTCGTAGCCGCGCAGGGCGATGGTTTCCTCGGCATAGCCGTAGCTGTAGCCGCTCATGCCGTCGCCGCCGACGTAGAACGTCTCGAAGGGCGATTTCTTATGCGGATTATAGGAGCCGAGAAGTCCGAATTCCACGCGAGCCATGAGCACCAGAGGTTTCGAGCCTCTGATGAGCGTCGTGAAGGTGCGACCTTTGAATTTCCACTTGTGGTACTCAATCCAGCGGTATTTTTCCTGCTGTTCGCGCGAATAGTTGGGCGACTGCGGGTTTGTGGCCAAGTGCTCGTAGTCCTTGCCGTCCCAGAGCGACCATGGCGGCGTCAACTGCACGGAAGCCGTGAATTCTGAACCGTCGCTCGGGAAGAGCGGGTTGTTCGTGGAACTGCGGCTGAGCGACAGGCTCAGGTTGACGTTGTTGGCGTTGCCGTTGTTCATGATGGCGAAATACGACCAGTTTTTCAGCGAATAGCGCGTGTAGGCCAGTTGTGCCGACAGGAAGAAATAGTCGTCGGGCCAGCGCAAGCGCTTACCCCAGCCGAGCGTAACGCCGTAGAGCTTGATGTATTTGTCGGGGTCGTAGTAGTTTTCGTAGTTGTTGTAATAGTAGCTGTTGCCCACGCCGTAGAGCATGTTCATGTAGTTGTTCATGTAGCCGCTGTTGTAGTACGAACTCGACACGTCGGTCTGCTTCGAGAAGAACGCGCTGACGGAGAACTGAATGGGTCGCTTGTTGCCGAACCAGTTGGTGGAATAGCTGGCGCTGTACGACTGGTAGTAGCGGCCGTTGGTCTGGGCGTTGATGCCGAGCGTCTCGCCGTCGCCGATGGGCATGATTCCACGGTGCTCCTTGTTCTTGTTGAAGAGGTTGGCCATGGAGAAGTTGTTGAGTTTCAGGCCGACGCGGCCGATGATGCCCGTCTGTCCCCAGCCGAGCGAGAACTCGATTTGGTCGTTCGACTTCTGCGCAAGGTTCCAGTCGATGTCCACCGTTCCGTTTTCCATATTGGGTTTGGGGGTCGGGTTCAGGTTTTCGGGGTCGAAATGGCCTGTCGCCGCGATTTCACGGGCCGAGCGGATGAGTGCTTCGCGCGAGAACAAGTCGCCGGGCTTCGTGCGCAGTTCGCGGCGCACCACGTTTTCATAGAGTCGGTCGTTTCCGTTGATGCGCACGCGGTTGATGCGCGCCTGCTGACCTTCAGAAATGCGCATTTCAAGGTCGATGGAGTCGCCCACGGTCTTCATTTCGGTCGGTTCCAACTGATAAAATATGTAGCCGTTGTTCCAATAGAGGTTGCCGATGGCGTCTTCGTCCTCGGTGAGGCGCTTGCTCATGAGTTTCTGGTTATAGACGTCGCCCTTTTCCATGTCGAGGGCTCGGGCGAGGGCGTCGGTCGGATAGACGGTGTTGCCCACCCACGTGATGTTTCGGATGTAGTATTTCGTGCCTTCATCGACCTTCACATAGACGTTGACGTGCTTCGGATCGACCGTCCACACGCTGTCCTCCACGATGACGGCATCGCGGAAGCCCAGTTCATTGTATTTCTCGATAAGGCTTTTCTTGGCTTCTTTCCACCGCTCGGGCGTGAATTTCTTGGCTTTCATCAAGGTGGAGAGTTTGCCGGCCTCGTTGATTTTCCCCAAGGCACCTTTTTTGAAGAGTCCGCCCTTGATTTTCGAGTCGGAGAGTTGCTCGTTGCCGTCGATGATGATGCTGCGCACCTTCATTTTCTCCTTTTTGTCGATGATGATGTCGAGAATCACGTTGTTTTTCTGCGACACGTCGTCTTGTTGCAGGATGTCGATTTCGGCATTTTTAAAGCCTTTGTCGTCGAAGTATTTCTTGGCGAGGATTTTCGCACGGTCGAGCACGTTGGGGTGGATGCTCATGCCGACGGTCATGCCCAGTTTCTTCTCGAGGTCGTCTTTTTCCGACTTCTTCACGCCCAAATAGTTGATTTGCGACACGCGCGGACGGCTCGCCAGCGACACGTGCAGGTAGATGCGGTTGCCCACGATGGAGTCGGCCGAGATGGAGACGTTGGAGAAGAGTCCGTGGCGCCAGTAGCGCTTCACGGCGTCGGTGATTTGCGTGCCCGGCACTTCAATCTCCTGTCCGACGGTGAGGCCCGAGATGCCTGCAATGGCGTAATCCTCGTAGCCGTCCATGCCCGACACGTTGATGCCGCCGAGAATGTAGGTTCGGGGCGTGCCGGCGTAGGAAATGTCGGGAAACTTAATGACGTCCTGCGCCTGAGAAGTTAATGGTAGAAATAATAGTAAAAATAGGCAGAACCGCC